>CANGXK010000045.1 GCA_947457715.1 Gemmatimonadota bacterium | reverse complement strand
GATGACAGTCACTGCCGATCAGAAAGACGTTGCGCGTCGCGCTACCGCGCGAGCCGAAGCACAGCGCCATCGCCTCTGCGGCGGCGGTGCCTTCATCGAGCAGCGAAGCGTTGGCGATCTCGAGACCGGTGAGATCGATCACCATCGTCTGGTAGTTCAGCAACGCTTCGAGCCGGCCCTGCGCGATCTCCGCCTGATACGGCGTGTACGCGGTGTACCACGCCGGGTTCTCCATCACGTTCCGCAGGATCACATTCGGCGTGTGCGTGCCGTAGTAGCCCATGCCGATGAACGACCGGTACACGGCATTGCGTGACGCGATGGCCTTGAGCGAGCCAAGCACTTCGGCTTCGCTGCGCGCCGGGCCGGTGTTGAGTGTGCCGCGAAAGCGGATGCTTTCGGGAACGACCGCGTCGATGAACGCCTCAAGGGAGTCGTAGCCGAGCGCGGCGAGCATCGCCGTCTGTTCGGCTGCACTCGGACCGAGATGGCGCGGAATGAACGAATCGACCGCGACCGGCGCGGACGAGATGGTGCGCGTGCCCATGACCATCCTCAAACGGGCCAAGCCCGTGCAAGCGTCGTGAAATCGTAGGGGCCACAGCGGCGCGTTTCGCCCGTGGCGCGGTAAATTTAACGAACGTGAGCATTTCCCGAGTCATTCCGCCACTCGCCGCACTGGCATCGCAGTCCGGACCGCCCGATCCCGGCGCGCCGGCTGATGTGCGGGACGGCATCATGCCCCGACGCTGGACATTCCTGCGCTCCGCCGCCGCGGACGGGGTCACCAACATGGCCATCGACGCCGCGTTGCTGTCGCTGGCGGGTGAAACGTCGTGTGCCGTGTGGCGCTGCTACGCGTGGGAACGGCCGACGATTTCATTCGGCCGGAACGAACGGACCCGCGGCCGCTTTTCGCCGGACCGCCTGCGTGAGGCGGGGCTCGGCGCCGTCCGACGCCCCACCGGGGGACGGGCGCTGTTGCACGCCCGCGAGGTGACCTACAGCGTGGCGATGCCACTCGACGAGCAGCTCTCCTGGCGCGTGGCGTATGCCGCGGTGAACGCGGTGTTGCTCGGGGCGCTGCAGTCGCTCGGCGTGCCGGCACGGTTGGTCGACGACCACGAGGCTCAGGCCGTGCCGCCGGATGGGCCGGTCTGCTTCGACCGACCCGCCGCCGGAGAGATCATGGTTGACGGCCGGAAGCTGGTGGGCAGTGCGGTGTGGCGACAGGGCCGCGCCTACCTCCAACATGGCAGCATTTTGCTGGCGGACGATCAGGCACGCCTGACCGGCGCCGCCGACGTGCCGCTCCCCCCATCGCCGCCCGCAGCCTCGCTGGAGGACTGCGCGCCCTCCCACGCACGCTGGGCGGTGGTGGTGGACGCCCTCGCCGCGTCGCTCGCGGCCGCGACCTCGCCCGAGCCCCCCGGCGAGATCCCCCCGTTCGTGCCTCCGTCGAACTTCCCGGCGCGGGTGGCGTCGCATCGCGCCCGCCTCGGGCACGACGACTGGCTCTGGCGCCGTTAGCGAGCGACGGCCCTCGTACCAATGGCGGCGCTCACGGTTTCCCGGACTGGCGGCCGTCTGCGCCGTGCCCCCGCCATGCCTTGCGCGAGCGGTCCGTTCCGAATCACGTTCCGTCTTCAGCGACGCGAGTTGCACCGGCGCCTGCCCCCTCCTCTTCCCGTACCGTGCGCCCGTGACGATTGCTGCCACCCGCGATTCGATGACACCGACCGATCGTCCGCTGCTCGATGTCCACGCGTTGCAGATCACCTTTCCGGCGGGCAGCGGTGTAGCACGCGCGGTCGACGGCGTGTCCTTCACCGTCGCGCGAGGGGAGTCGGTGTGCCTGGTCGGCGAATCGGGGTGCGGCAAGTCGCTGACCGCGCTGTCGCTGCTGCGACTCGTTCCCCCACCGGGCCGCATCGAGAGGGGCAGCCGCATCGTCTTCGACGGGGCCGACATGCTGACCCTCGACGACGAGCGCCTGCGGGACATTCGCGGTCAGCACATGGCCATGATCTTTCAGGAACCGATGACGGCGCTCAACCCCGTCCTCACCGTCGGCGATCAGATTGCCGAAGTGCTGCGTGTGCATAGCGGGCTATCGCGTCAGGACCGATGGACGCGCACGGTCGAGATGCTCACGCTGGTCGGCATCGCCGACGCGGGCGTGCGGGCCAAGCAGTATCCGCACGAACTCTCCGGGGGTATGCGCCAGCGGGTGATGATCGCCATGGCACTGATCATGTCGCCGAAACTCGTCATTGCCGACGAGCCCACGACCGCGCTCGACGTCACGATTCAGGCGCAGATTCTCGAACTCCTGCGCGACCTGCGGGCGCGCACGGGCATGGCGCTGCTGCTGATTACGCACGACCTGGGGGTCGTGGCGGAAATGGCGTCGCGTGTGATCGTGATGTACGCCGGACGTGTCGTGGAAGAAGCGACCGTCGAAGATCTCTTCGCCGCTCCGAGCCATCCGTACACGGAGGGATTGCTGGCGGCGATCCCGAAGCTGGGGCAGGAGGAGGAACGCCTGCGGACGATCGCCGGGTCCGTGCCGCCGCCCACGGCGCTGCCGAGTGGCTGCGCGTTCCGTGATCGCTGCCCGTACGCATTCGAGCGCTGCGCCTCCGAGGAGCCGGCCCTGCGGCAAGTCGGGTCGGCGCATCGGGCACGCTGCCATCTCGTCGAAGAGCCCTCGCGGCGCGTCACCCGGCGCACCGTGGTGCGCACATGAGTACCACCGGAGGCCTCGCAGCGCGCTCCCCTCAGGCGCCGTTGCTCGAAGTGCGCAACCTGACGAAGCACTTCCCGATCCGTTCCGGACTGCTGCAGCGCGTCACCGGGGCCGTGAAGGCCGTCGATGGCGTGTCGTTCGATGTGCGGGCGGGGGAAACGCTCGCGCTGGTCGGAGAGTCGGGGTGCGGCAAGACCACCACCGGCCGCTCGATTTTGCGCCTGATCGAACCCACCGCTGGGACCGTACACTTCGATGGGACCGACGTGCTGGCGTTGCGCGGCGAGACGCTGCGGCGGATGCGCCGCCGGATGCAAATCATTTTTCAGGATCCGTACGGGTCGCTGAATCCGCGCATGACCGTCGGTGCCGCCATCCGCGAAGGGTTGATCGTGCACGGCCTCGCCGAAGGTCGTGCCGCCGATCAACGCGTGGCCACGCTGCTCGATGAAGTGGGATTGCGCGCCAGCTATGCGTCCCGCTACCCGCACGAGTTCTCAGGCGGTCAGCGCCAACGGATCGGGATCGCGCGGGCGCTCGCCGTGGAACCGTCATTTATCGTCTGCGATGAACCCGTTTCGGCGCTCGACGTGAGCGTCCAGGCACAGGTTGTGAATCTCCTGCGCGATCTTCAGCGTGACCGTGGGTTGTCGTATCTGTTCATCGCGCATGACCTCGCCGTCGTCTCGCACATCGCCGACCGCGTTGCGGTGATGTACCTCGGCCGCATCGTCGAACAGGCGCCGCGCAGGTCGCTCTTCAGCACTCCGCTGATGCCGTATACCCAGGCACTGCTCTCCGCCGTGCCCGTGCCGGACCCCACCGTGAAGCGTCAGCGCATCCTGCTGCCGGGTGATCCGCCGTCGCCGGCGAATCCACCCAGTGGGTGCGTGTTCCACCCGCGATGCCCCCATCCACTCAAGGATGCCGAGTGCACCCGCGTCGTCCCACCGCTCGAAGAGAAGTCCCCCGGACACTTCGTGGCCTGCATCAAGCAACCGCTCGTCCACCTTTCATCCAACGCGTCGTGACGTCTCCCTCGCTTCGTCCGGATCCCCCTGCATCGCACCCGTCGCATGACCGCGCCTTCTTCGGGCATCCGCGGGGACTCGGCCTGCTGTTCCTGACCGAGATGTGGGAGCGCTTCTCGTTTTATGGACTGCGGCCACTGCTCGTGTTGTTCATGGCTGCCGCGTTGGCCGATGGTGGTTTCGGATTCGATCGACCCGCCGCCTCCGCGATCGTCGGCATCTATGCGGCCTCCGTGTATCTCGCCTCGCTGCCCGGCGGCTGGATCGCCGACCGGTGGCTCGGCTTGCGCCGCGCGATTCTGACCGGTGCCGTCCTGATCACGTCGGGACACCTGTCGATCGGCATCTCGGGGATGGCCGGCGCCGGCGCCGGTAAGATCTTCTTCTTCCTCGGACTCGTGCTGATCGTGCTCGGCACCGGCCTGCTCAAGCCGAACATCTCCGCCATCGTCGGTGACCTGTATCCGGAAGGCGGCGCACGCCGCGACGCCGGGTTTTCGATCTTCTACATGGGCATCAACACCGGTGCGTTCGTCGGTCAACTGGTGACCGGCTATCTGGGCGAACGGGTGAGCTGGCATTGGGGGTTCGGCGCGGCCGGCGTCGGAATGCTGTTCGGGCTGCTGATGTTCTGGCTCAAGGCGCGTGCCACGCTCGGCACCATCGGGCAGGACATCGTGCGCGATCCCGATCCGGTCGTGCAGGCGAAGCGTGAGGGCACGGTGCGCAACCTCACGCTCGCGGGGCTCGCGATGCTCGCGCTCGTCTTCGTGCTGGCCGCGACCGGATCGATCGCGCTCGATCCGCAGGCGATCGGCGGCGTGATGACGTTCGTGCTCGTCGGCATCGCCGTCGCCTTCTTCGGCTTCCTGTTTGCCTTCGGCGGTCTGACGCGCGACGAAAAGCTGCGCTCGGGCGTGATCTTCGTGCTCTTCGTGTTCGCCGCCATCTTCTGGGCGGCCTTCGAGCAGGCACCGACGTCACTCCAGCTGTTCGCCAACGACTTCACCGATCGCCGCGTGTTCGGCTTCGAAGTGCCGGCGACGTGGTTCCAGTCGGTGAACTCCGCCTTCATCATTTTGTTCTCACCCGTCTTTGCCGCCCTCTGGATCATGCTGGCGAAGCGGAACATCGACTTGTCGAGCCCCGCGAAGTTCGCGATGGGTCTCGCCTTGGCGGGGGTCGGCTTCCTGATCATGGTGTTCGCCGCCAATCAGGTCGTCGCCAGTGGCGGGTCGGTGCTGGTCTCGCCGTGGTGGCTCATCATGAGCTACCTGTTCCAGACGCTCGGTGAGCTGTTCCTCAGCCCGGTGGGCCTGTCGTCAATGACCAAGCTGGCGCCGCGTCGCTACGTGGGACAGATGATGGGCATCTGGTTCCTGGCGACGTCCGTCGGCAATCTGGTCGCCGGGCTTGTCGGCGGGCACGTTGACCCCACGAAGCTCGAACAAACGCCGCTGGTGTTCAGCGGCACCGCGATCGCCCTGTTCGGGGCAACGGTAATTCTGGCCCTCATGATCGTCCCGATCCGACGGATGATGGCGGGCGTCAAGTAAGCGCGGCGCTCACGTGGCCATGACACCGACCATACGACGGCGTCATGGCCACGTGAAGAGGCTCGTCGGAGCGGTGCGCTCGCGCCCGACCTGCACGTCCCGCGGTTCGTTCCAGAACACGCGAGACCGATCGACACTCGAGAGTCGCACTTCGAAGCGGCGCTGCGGGTCATTGCTGATCGGCAGGGCGAAGTCGACGCGCCACAGCCGACGCGAGCGGGGCGGGACCGCCGCCAGGACGGAGACGCCGAGCGCCCCCCGCCATGGCGTGGACGTGGAGTACGGCACCGACGGCTCGCTCCACAGGCGACCGGCTTCCGCGAAACCGGCGAGGCCCATGTCGGCCACATTCAGGCGCGTCGGAATGACCAGTCGCTGCTCGGCGCGAACCACGAGACGCCGCGCCCCGGCCTGCCGGGAATTGCGATGGCCCATCAACCCGCCCTCACGATCGGCGAGCGACAGTTGGAAGGGCACGCGCATGTCCCGACCCGCACTCCATTCCGACGCGACGACCGTCGTCTGCCGAACGGCCGGCCGGAAGTACCACGCCAGTCGACCGCTCGTGACGAAGTTGTCCCACGCCTTCGCGTCGCGGTCGTAGCGGGCCTCGGTGATCGCCTGCAGTCCGACGAAGCTGCCCGCGCCGCCGTAGGCCCCATACAGATTCGCCGCCACGAAGTGATCCCGATCGCGCGCCGCCCGCACGAGAATCGACCGTCCAGCGACCAGCCCGAACTGCATGCCGACACGCACGTCCTGCGCGCCGGTGAGGGCGTCGAAGCCCTGCACTGGCACGAACCGGATGGCACGCACCCCCAGCAGCGCATTTGCGCGCACGACGCGCTGCGGCCGGAACGTGGGCACCACCGCATCGGTGGTATCGGCGATCACCCCCTCGCGCGTTAGCAGCAACGACGACTGATCCGTGCGCTGCACTTCGCGGGTGAGCGAGGCACCCACCAACCGGAGGCGCCCCACTGGACCGACACGCGTGATGGCGCCGACATTCGCGAACTCGCGACGCACCGTGAGTGCGTTCCGCGGGAGATCGCCGCGCCGGAACTCGAGAGGCTCGCGCGTGCCGCCAAGACTGCCGATCCAGGCAAAGCGCTGCAGATCGGTATAGTACGGCCGCACGAGCTCCAGCCGCATGTCCTGCCCGAAGCGATTGCGCTGTGCCGACAAGCGGAATTCGTTGCGCGCGCGACCGAACTGATAGTTGGCGAACTCGACGCCGAGATTGTCGTTGTAGGCACGGCCATCACGCCAATTCATCGCCGCCATGGTCGCGCTGCCGCCGATGTTCGACTCGCCGAAGCGCATCCCTCGGAGCAACGGCGACTTCGCCTGCACCATCGGTTCGAAGATCAGACTGAAATCGTCACGCGTTTCCACCTCGAGCCGGACGCCACCCGCCTCGTCATCGTACACCCGGATCCTGGCGTCCACGAGAAACGGCTGGGCGCGCAAGATGCGCTCCGATTCCGCGCGACGAATCTGGTTGCACGGCTGGCCGACCTTCATCAGGAGGAAGCGTCGCACCACCTCGTCCTGCGTGATCACGTGCGTCGCCCGCACGGTACGACGCACCCATTCGAGGCGTGCCGGCAGCCGGTCGGTGAACGGCGGCTGGGTAATCACGATGATGTCGCTGATCGGCTGGCCCGCGCATCCCGTGACCGGGAGCCGTCCTCGGCTCGACACCGGTGGCTGACGCTGCCCGTTCGCACGCACGTCCTGACCCGCCACCGCAAACCACGGCAGACCGACGGCGACACACACGCCGAGGAACGAACGACGGCCGATCACTTGCCCATTCGACGCTTGAGGGCGGCCAGCCGCTGTTCGGCGTCCGCCTCACGCTCCGCGCGCGTCCGACGGGCCGGCGGCCGCAGCGCATCGGGGTCCGCGTCGGGGTCCGCGTCGGCCGACCCATCGTCGGGCAGCGGAGCGTCCGGCTCGGGATCCGGACCGCCTGGCGGACGGGCCGCCACGCCGGGTGCCACGCCGGGTGCCACGCCGGCCATGATCATACGTAATTCCGCCGACATCGCCTCGTATTCCCGCTCGGCGATCGACAGCTCGTGTTGCTGCACCATCTGCTTGGTCTCGAGCATCAAGACGCGCTCCTGGTGCTGGAGCGCGAACTTCTCGGCGATGGCCACCGTCTCCAGCTCGTTCGCCTGTTCCGCGTATCCCTGGCGTCGGCGCACGGTCTCGAGTTCCGTGCGCTCGGTCGCCAGCCGGGCGGCGGTCGTCGCCAGCGCCGCACGCAGGTCGTTCAGGCCAAGCTTCGCGTGCACGAGTGCGTCGCGCATGGCGTGCATGCTCGTACGGCGTTCATCAGGGTCACGTCGCGCGGAGAATCCACGCAGGGCATCGCGAAGGGGTTCGAACATGGGCCGGAAGGAGAGCGGAAAAGCTACCCGTCGTCACCGTGAAGAATAAGGGCCGCGAGGGTGGCGGTGGAAAATCGGAGGGAAACTGGATCCGGGCCGGAAACGCTCCGTCGGAGGCCTCTCGCTGTTATTATCGAACCCATACCAGTACGCCAGCGTTTTTCCTGTTGGCTGGCGCGTCCCGTCACCGGTTCCTGTGCTCTACCTCGCCATTCCTGCGCACAACGAGGTCGCCACCATCGGCGTCCTGCTTTGGCGGATTCGCACCGTGCTCGCTGAGTTCCCTCGCGAGTACGAGGTCGTCGTGTACGATGACGCGAGCTCCGACGACACGGCGGAGGTGGCGGAGCAGTACGCCCATGCGATGCCCGTCACCGTGCTCCGCGGCGCGACGCACGTCGGATACGCCGGTGCGCTCGACGCCCTGATCCGTCATGTCGCAGCGCAGACGCGCTATCCGCGCCGTGATGCCTTCCTGCTGGTGCAAGGCGACTTCACCGATCCGCCGGGGATCGTGCCGGAATTTGCGCGGCGCTTCGAAGGCGGCGCCGATCTGGTGGTGGGCGATCGGATGGTGGTCGCCGATGCACCGGTCGCGGTGCGACGCCTCTTCAAGGCCGCGCACTGGGCCATGCGACCGTTCGTTCAGGTCGACGGCGTGCGGGATCTCACCGCGTCCATGCGTCTGATCCGGATCTCCGCGCTGCGCGAGTTGGTGCGTCAGGCCGGGGCAGCCCCGGTGTGCGTCGGTGATTCGTGGACGGCGAACGCGGACCTGCTGTTGAAGCTGGTCCCGCTCGCGCGTCGCGTGGAGTCCGTGCCGATGGAGCCGACGTACGGGGTCCGCCTGCGCGATACGCGCCGGGTAGCCGTTCGCGATGCGCTTGCGGCGCTCAAGTGGGCGTGGCGCGCGCGCGGGCGTCGGGCCGTGGCCGGATCGGCCGCCGAGTCGGCGGGTGTCGAGGGCGATCGTCGCCCGCCACGTGGCGGAGTCGCGGCGGCGAAGCGCCGTGAAGACACCGAACTCTCCGTCGAGAAGCTGCGTGAGCGGGTGCGGGATCGTCCGCGGATCGAGGACGAAGAGTCGTTCAACGGCCGGCGCGAGGGGCGTCGCCGCGAGCGCGAGCGCGCCCAGGGCGAACGCGTGTCCGACGAGCCGCGCGAGTCGGTATCCGACGGCGTCGGGGAACCAGCGCCGGAGCGACTGGCTGAAAAGCCGTCCGCCGAGTCGCGTGCGCCGCGCCCGGAGCGCCTCAAGCTTCCGCGGGCGGAAGCGCCGGCAGGGGACGCCAAGCCCGCGCGCCCCGAGCGGTTGCCGCGGGGCGAACGTCCGGCCCGCATCGCTGCGCCGAAGCCGCCGAAGCCACCTCGGCGCCCGCGGGGGGAATCGCGGTCGCCCTATAGTGATCCGTCGATCGCACTCGACGATCCGTTCGCGGCGCCGGCGCCGAAGCGGGACCGGTCGGACCGCACCGTGGAACGTGCCCTCGAGCCAGCGGATGCGTCGGAGCCTCGGGCTGAGATTCGCCCGCGGGACGACCGCCATGATGCCCGCCGTGATGACGACGTCGAGGAGGGCAATGTCGGCGAAACGTTCGAAGGCGAGACGGCCGAAGGCGAGACGGCCGAAGGCGAGACGGCCGAAGGCGAGACGGCCGAAGGCGGCGCGCCCCGCAAGAAGCGGCGGCGCAACCGCCGGTCGCGTCGCGGTCGTGCCAGAAAGGACGGCGCGGCCGATGGCACGGAAGAGGGTGCCGCAGAATCCGGCGTCGACTCCACGGGCGAATCCGCGACGGACGAATCCGCGACGGGCGGCGACGGCGATGACGACCGCAGCAACGGGTCAGACGACACCGACGGCGACGAATCGGATCTCGACAGCGCGGCCCGCGCCCGTCGTCGGGGGCGTCGTGGGCGTCGAGGCGGCGCGCGGCGTTCCCGCGGCCGTCGCGACAAGGACGGCGGGGGAGAAAGCGGCGGCGCGGATGCCGGGGAAGGCGGCGGCGGGGAAGGCGGCGGCGAAGGCTGACGTCTGCGCGGCGGCACGCACAGAGAACAGACAGCCAGCCGGAGGCATCAGACTTGGTATAGTGCTCGGAATTCAGCAACGACAGTGCCCAGTGTCGAGCGGCGGCGAGCCCATAGCCCATCGCCATCAAACCCCTGGAAACTGAGCACTACAGTTGCTCGATTCTGAACACTATAAAAAGTCTCAAGCCTGAACTCAGCGCACTGACTACTGAGCCGTTCAGTTAGCGCCTATCCCCGAATCGCGCGTTCAATGCGTTCCGCCGTGCTCGGGCTGACCACCCGGATCACGAAGTAGATCACGGCGCCGATCAGCACCACTCGGAGCGCGAAGCCGATCAGCATGAACAACAGCCCGACCAGCGGCCCCAGCAGCCCGAAGACCAACTTCAGGGCGACCAGGCCAAGCATGGCGATCAGGCCGACGGTAAACAGGGTACGGAGCATGGACGACCTCAGGTCAGAGTAGGGGCTTTCCACCGTACGGGAACGGCCGTGGGAAGTTTCCGCACCACGGGATTCTGGCTATTCTCGGATAGCAGGTTATCAGGCTGTTTCCCGACAGGGTGCACCGGGCTACCTTCTCCAGATCACGTCCCGGGCCACTCCGGGCCTTTCCCAGCAGAATATGGCCGAGCAGTTGGTTCAGATCATGGGACGCCACCGACGCGAAGCGCTCCCCGAGCGCAAGCCGTCGTGGCTCAAAGTGAAGGCCCCCGGAGGCGCGAACTACGTGCGCCTCAAGCAGATGATGCAGGAACTCGACCTGCATACCGTCTGCCAGGAGGCCCACTGCCCCAACATCGGCGAATGCTGGGAACACGGCACCGCCACCTTCATGATCCTCGGCGATGTCTGCACGCGGAACTGCGCGTATTGCGCCGTGTCGCATGGTCGGCCGCCCAAGTACGACATCGAGGAGCCGTCGCGCGTTGGACAGGCGATCGCCGAACTCAATTTGCGACACGCCGTCATCACATCGGTCGACCGCGATGATCTCCCGGACTTCGGCGCGTACATCTTCGCCGAAACCATCCGACAGATTCACCAGCGCCTGCCGGGCTGCTCGATCGAAGTGCTCGTGCCCGATTTCCAGGGCAACGAAGACTCC
Organism: Gemmatimonadota bacterium; assembly: GCA_947457715.1. Next base: position 113 of record CANGXK010000045.1, on the reverse strand, counting down.
ATCCGCACGGTCCTCGACGCGCGCCCCGACATCTACAACCACAATACGGAAACGGTGCCGCGCCTGTTCAAGAAGGCGCGCCCCGGCGGACGCTACGAGCGTGTGCTCGAGAT
>CANGXK010000044.1 GCA_947457715.1 Gemmatimonadota bacterium | reverse complement strand
CGGACATGAGGGGGAGATCTGGGTGCGTGGCGAGACGGTTGCGGCGGGGTATTGGGGCAACAGCGCCGAGAGCGCGCGCATGTTCGGGGCACAGATGGCGCACGATGCACCGTCCGCGCGCGGCTGGCTTCGCACGGGCGACCTGGGGGTGTGGTGTGAGGATATGTTGTACGTGAGTGGCCGGGACGCTGATCGGATTGTCGTCGACGGCCGCAACGTGCATCCGCAGGATGTCGAATGGGCGGCGGCCGGCGCCCATCCGGCTATCGACCCATCTGGGTGTGTGGCCATCGGTGTTCCCAGCGTCGATCAGGGAACGCGCGTGATGGTGCTCGCGGAAATCTCCCGTGGGAGTCGCGCGCGAAACGGAGACATCGAGCACGCCGTACGCCAGGCCGTCTCCGGCGAATTGGGGCTGTCGGTGCAGGTGACCTGTTTCGAAACGCAGGTGCTTCCTCGCACCACGAGCGGCAAGCGGCAGCGCGCCATGGCCCGCTCCGCGTGGTGCGCGGGCGCCTTGACGCCACGGGATGATGGAGCACTCCCAGAATGCGCGAGTTTCACCGACCTCGGCGTGACCATTCCAGCCGACGAGGAGCGCGCGCGATCCCCTGAGAGGGTGCCGACCGCCGAGCTGTGCGGGTGGGCAATCTCCTGGATCTCAGAAGACACCGGGCAGCATCCGGAGCAGCTGGATGCTGCCCAACCACTCACCGCGCTCGGCTTGGACTCAGCCGGGGTGCTTCGATTTCAGCTGGCGTTCGAGACACGATTCAAGTGCGAGTGCCCTGAGGTCCTGTACTGGGAGTCGACGTCACTCTATTCGCTCTGCGAAGTGATGGCAGACGGCGTGGTGCCGTCGACCGTGCCGCCCACGGTTTACTCTGCGGATGAGTGGTCCGACCTGGCCCGCTGGCCGGAGGTGACCGCCGCCGCGGCACGGAGCAATGCGCTGCGTGATTCGTTTTTTCACCTGATCGAGCCGCAGCAGGATATGTGCGTTGTCCGCGACGGGCGGACGCTGATGCACTTCGCGGGATATGACTACTTGGGCTTTTCCGGTGATTCCCGTGTGCGGTTGGCCTCGAGTGCCGCTATCCAGCAGTGGGGTACGTCCGCGTCAGCCAGTCGCCTTGTGTCCGGTGAGCGTCCGGTGCATCGCCAACTCGAGGCAGCGATTGCCGAATTACTGAACACCGATGACGCGATCACCTTTATAAGCGGACATGCGACGAATGTTGCGGTGTTGTCGCACCTGATGGGTCCCGGGGACGTGATCTGCTGTGACGAGCGATTACACAACAGTGGCTGGCTCGGTGCGCGACATTCAGGTGCGCGCGTTTTGCCATTTGCGCACGGCGATGCGGCGGCGCTCGACCGGATATTGCAGAAAGAGCGGACCCGCTATCGCCGGGCACTCATAGCCATCGAGAGCGTGTACAGCGCCGACGGCGACGTGGCCGACCTTGCATCCTTCGTTGCCGTGAAGGAACGGCACGGCGCTCTACTCTTCGTTGACGAGGCGCATGGCACCGGGGTATTGGGCGCGACCGGCCGCGGGTTGGCCGAAGCCACCGGGATACCTTCTGCCGCGGTAGATATCTGGATGGGTACCTTGAGCAAGGCACTCGCCAGCTGTGGCGGGTTCATCGCGGGTGCCCGATCGCTGGTGAATTATCTTCGCACGACCTGCCCCGCCTTCGTCTTCAGCGTAGGAATGCCACCGGGTACTGCGGCCGCGGCTCTCGCGGCCGTGCAACTCCTCCGGCAAGAGCCCGAGCGGGTAGAGACGCTCCGTGCGCGCGCCATGGCCTTTCGCATGCAGGCCGCAGCCGCGGGCCTTCCTGTAGAGACGTCAGGTACCACGGCTACAAGCCCAATCATCCCAATCATCACCGGCGGGAGTGCTGGTGCGCTGGCCTTGGCGGCCGCGCTGGAGCGAGAGGGCGTGCTGGCAGCACCGATGCTTCCGCCAGCGGTGCCCGCGGGTGCGTCACGAGTCCGCTTTTTCGTCTCGGCCGCCCATGCGGAGTTTCAGGTGTCGGCTGCTGTGGCGGCGCTGGTCCGTACGTATCCGGCGGTAGTTCTATGATTCGCGCCTATCCTCTGACACTCACGTGAGTCTTGCGTGGTGAGTTCAAGTTCGGGGGTCTGAGTTACCCACGACCGGAAACTTCGACTCATTACCCACCACTCACGTGAGTCTCGCGTTATGGGTAAAAGTTCGGGGTTCTGAGTTACCCACGACCCGAAACTTCGACTCACCACTCCAAACCCACGTGAGTGCCAGCCCCGCCCACCAAACTCAGTAGCTCCCCCCCAACAGTACCGCATTCGCAAAAATCGGCAGCGTCCCACGCAGCTGATCCCGGTACACCGGATCGTGCGCGAACATGATGACGCGTCCGCGCCCGGCCCGCTCGGTCCACAAGTACGGCGAGCCACCAAGCTTGGCCGCGGCTTCAGGCCAGTAGTAGCCCGCGATGCGCACGCGCGCCGCTGGGGCGAAGCGCATCACGGCGTCGCCGGCCGCGAGATCCTTCGGGATCGTGAACACGCGATCGCTGTTCACGAACACCGGCATCTCCTTGTTCAGAATGCCCGCCATGAGCGGTGACAGCGTGTCGACCGTGGCGCGCGCCAGCACACCCGGCAAGCTGGCCGGCAGTGGTGCGCCGCCTGTGCTGTCGGCGCGCGTGGAGTCGCGCTTCACGCGCGTGCGCACCAGTCCCACGCGCTCCTGCGCCACCCACGCACTCGCGGCGTCGATCGTGATCAGCACGCCACCATTGCGCACCCAGTCGGCTACGCGCGCCCGGCCGGCGTCGCCCAGGGCGCGATCGAGCGCTCCGGCCTGCACCGACGGCACGATGAGCGTGTTGAAGGCGCTCATGTCACCGCCGGCCACGAAGTTCGCGTCCACAATGGTGCTGGCGTAGCCGATGCGCTGATCCATCGCGTACCACGCAAAGCCCATCGACGTGCCGTTCACCGGCGCCCCACCAAGCAGCGCCACCTTGGGCCGCTGCACCGGGACCACCGAGTTGCTGCCCAGGTCGGTGCCTTCGTCCACGCCGGCCGACGGAATCGACGCCAGCTGTGCACCCGCTTCGGCGGCGCGACGCATCACCACGTCGTGCACGTCGGCGCGATTGAGCGCGGCGCGAATCACGAAGGCGCCGTTGGGAAACTTGTTGGTCTTCGACGTGAACGAATACGGCGCGTACCACACCCGCACCGAGTCGGTGAGCAACGACGCCAGCAGGCGGATGCTCGACTCGCTGCCCGGGGCGAACGCATAGCCGTACACCGAGCGCACCGGGGCCACGAAGGTGCGCGGCATGTCGATCACCATCGCCAGCGATCCCGGCAACGCCGACAACGTGTACGCATCCACGCGCCACGCCAACGGCAACGACCACGCCGTCATGTCGTAGAAGCGATTGCGCTGCCCGGTGCGACGCAGCTCGAGTTCGAACTTGAGGAACGCCGAATCGAGCGCGGCGTCTGGTTCGAGCAACGCCTTGGCAAGGTGACCCTGTGGCTGCGCGAGGTCGACCACGTAGTTGCCGGCCTTAGCGGTCATCGTGGGCACCGTCCTACCAGCGTATTGCGTGGCGTTGGTCACCGATACGTCAGCCATAAGGCGCTGCACTTCGATGCCGTTGTCGCGCAGCTTCTGCACCAGCGAATCGGCCCGACCCTGCGCATCACGCATCAGCATGACCGCCCGCAGCGGTCCCGTGGCGTGCATCGTGATCGCATTCGCGCGTGCCGCCGCGTAGTCGCGCACCAAATCCGTACGCCGACGTGCCGATGTCTTTACCGTTGCCCACTCAGCGGTGAAATGTTCGAATGCCGCCTGGCGCAGCGTACGCAGCGTGCCGTCGTTGCGCATCACCGCACCGCCCGAGCTCGACGCACTCTCGAATAGCATGCCGATGGCACCGGTGAGCATGGGCCACCCTTCGCCGTAGCCGGGGTAGAACGAGTCGTAGCCTTCACGCCGGAAGTACGACCACCCGTGCACATCGAACGCCGCGCCGTGGGCCGCCGCGAAGATGTCGAACCACTTGGGCAGGTGCGCGGGATTGTTCTTGTTGTCCGGCTCGCGCGGCGGCGCGAAGTAAAACGAAGAGCTGCTCCCTTGCTCGTGCAGGTCCACCGCCACATGCGGCCACCACTTCATGTACGTGCTCACACGGCCCTTTGTCTCCGGTTGCGACTGCGCGTACCAGTCGCGATTGAGATCGAAGTAGTAGTGGGACGTGCGCGGGCCAGGCCACGACCCAGCGTTATTCAGCGCGCCCGGCTCACTCGGCACGCTCTGCGAGCTGCCGTAGCGCTCGATGTCGTGCGTGTGCCGCTCGCGTCCGTCGGGATTCTCGTTGGGGTCGATCAGCACCACGGTGCTGTCGAGCGCCAGCCTGGTGTCGGCATCGGTGCCGGCCGCCAGCTGATATAGCAGCGCCAGTCCCGCTTCGGCGCCCGAGGCTTCACCGCCATGCACGGAGTGCTCGAGCCACACGATGCTGGGAATGCGCTTCACCGCGGCAGCGATGTCGGCGGCACTCGCGCCGCGCGGATCGGCGATGCGCTTCGCATCCCGCTGAATCTCGGCCAGCCGCGCCATGTTGGCCTCGCTCGAGATGGTGATGATGAGCATCTCACGCCCTTCGAACGTGCGAGCCACGGTGTCCACCTTCACCCGCTTGGAGGCGGCGGCAATCCGCTCGATGTAGCGCATCATGGCGCGCTGCGGGGTGAAGCGGGCGCCGATATCGTAGCCCAGGATCTGCACGGGAGTGGGCACGCGCGGATCGAAGGTGGCGCCGGGGTCGGCGAAGGCATGCTGCGCCTGCACCGGACTGGCCAAGAGCGCGCCGGCGAATGCCGCGGCGGCCAGGGTGGAGCGGAAAAATGATGAGGTCGACATGCGGTGAACTTCGCGCCATGCGGGCGATCTGTCACGGGCTCCGTGTTGGGGCCGGTGTGGGGATGGGGATAACAACGGAAACAGGCGACTCCTGCCTGAACGGATACGAGCTGATATGAACGGAGAGCAACGGGTTTGCTAAGCCTGAAATTCAAGCGGCTGGGTGCAGGCAGGATTTTTGAATTTGCACGGAGCGAATCCATGGTGTCTGTTTGTATCTGTTCGTATCCATTTATGCAGGAGTCGCCTGTTTCTGTTGTTATCCCTTGGCACCCCTCTCGAGAGTCGAAAGGCCACACTCATTAAGACAGCCGTCGCCCTGCTTGCCGTGCTCCTCGCCGCGACCCTGCTGGGCGCCCAGCGCGCGTCGAACGGTGGTGGCGATCTAGGGGAACCGCACGAGGTGGACAGCTCGCTGATGGTGATCGACCTGACCGCCCCTACCGCGCCGCCCAAGATCGTGGAGCTGGGCGCGGGAAGTCAGCCGTCCGCACGGCCTCGCCTTTTTGGCCGACAGCGCGTCGCTGCTGGTCACTGGTGAACGCGCGCGGCGGGTGCTGGTGGTGAACGTCGGCAACGGCATGATCGACTCATCGATGAGTACCATGCAGCCCGCCACACGCATGGTGAGCGCATCGCGCGACTACTCGCGGGCCCTCACCACGAACATCACCGGCATGTCGGTGAGTGCGATCGACGTGCCCACGCGCACGGTGCGCGCCACGTTTCAGGTGGGCGCGCGCATTGAAGGAATCGCCGTCACGCCCGATGGCAAAGAGGTGTGGGTGGGCGGCAACGAGTCGCACCTGGTGTACGTGCTGAACGGCACCACGGGTGAGATCACGCACCGCCTCGAGGGTTTCGGCATGGTCTATCGCGTGGGGATCACGCCCGACGGCACCACCGCCGTGATCTCAGACCCGGGCAGCGAGAAGATCCACATCGCCAACGTGGCCACGCACACCGTGCGCACGGTGATCGACGTAGCGCCGATGTCGCCGAGCGCCGCCGCCGCGCCGGTGCCGTCATCACCGCAGGGCGTCGCGATGTCACGCGACAACGCCACGGCCTACGTGACGCTCAAAGCCGTGGCGAAGGTGGCCGTCGTCGATCTGCAGCGCGGCGTGATCGTGAAGTACCTGCCCGTCGGCGCTGGGTCCGACGGCGTGGGCTACTCGCCGATCGTGGTGAAGTAGTTCGAAACAGCGAACCGCAACGGCAACGGCGAACTGCAACAGCCAGAACACGGATTACACCGATTGCACCGAAAAAACACGGATAAGCAAAAAGCGATCATTCAACGATGCGTGAATGGCACGCCGATTGGCTTATCCGTGTTGTTGTCCGCGTTATCTGTGTGATCCGTGTTCTGGCTGTTGCAGTTGCAGTTGCTGTTCGCCGTCGCCGTGAACGATCCCGCCTACCGCCCCACCTTCATTTCCACCGGCTCCACACCCGCCCCGGTGTACATCGCCACCGTGAGCCGACCGCTCTCGAACGCCACGCGATCGGCGTACGTAAGCGGGAACGATCCGCTCCCCGCCGTCTGGCCGGGCCCCAGCAGTCGTGCGGTCACCCGGCTGGCCCCCGCCGGGATGGCAATGCTGGCCGACGTCGTGCCGCCAACCACGGCGCCCGAGATAGGCCCCGAGATACGACCCGCATCGCCCGTTCGACGGAGCACCAGCGCCGACAGCGGTGCGCCGCCGGTGTTTTGGACGGTGCTCGACCAGCGCAGCACACTGTGCACGCGATCGATCGTGATGCGCGTGGTGGCCACGAGGCCGCGGGCGCGCGTGATCACCACCATCGGGGCCGACACCGGCGCCTTGCCCGCCACCAATGCCGGTGTGGTGCTCGGCGCGAGTCGCCGAGCGCCCGACTGCTCGAAGGCGTACGCCATCGCCACCAGGCGCGTGTCGGTGAAGCCCTTGCCCAAGAGTTCGATACCGATCGGCAGGCCATCACCCGCGAATCCCGCCGGCACGCTGATACTGGGCAGTCCGCTCTGCGCGCCCAGGTTGCAGGTGCTGCCGTTCTGTACTTCACCCACGAGCGTGGGCTTCTGCCGCACGGTGGGATAGGCGATCGCATCGAGCTGCAAGCTGTCCAGAATGCGCTCCATGCGCGCCCGCAGCGCCGCTTGCCGCGCCAGTGCCGTGCGATGCTGTTCGCTGTCGGCGTTGAGTACGGTGTCGATGATACGGAAGCGCACTTCCAGCTGCCGGTCGTACAGGCCGCGATCGAGAATGTCCCGCATCGACTTCACCGGCGCGTTCGGCACGGTACGCAGGTAGTCGATGAGATCGAACTTCGTCTCCAGATTGATGACGCTGGTGTTGGCCATCAGCGTGTCGAACTCCGCCATCGGCACGTCGACTACCGTAGCGCCCTGCGCGCGCATGGCCGCGATGGCGGCGCGCACGGTGTCGGCAATCTCGGCGTCGGTGTCGCGGAAGTACGGCAGAAACACGCCAATGCGCGCCCCACGCAGCGCGTTCTTGTCCAGCGACGATATGAACTTCGGCGCCGGCTTCTCACGCAGCACACTCGTAGCGGCGTCTTCGCTGTCGTATCCAACGCTCACATCGAGCGCGATCGCGAGATCGGTCACCGTGCGCGCCAGCGGCCCACCGATGTCCTGTGTGTGCGACAACGGCACGATGCCGCGGCGGCTTACCAGCCCCTGCGTGGGGCGTAATCCTACCAGCGCGTTGAACGCGCTGGGAATACGAATGGAGCCACACGTATCCGATCCCCAGCCCACCGTGGCAAAGCTCGCCGCGATCGCCGCCCCGGTGCCGCCGCTCGAGCCACCGGGGCAGCGCGTGGGGTCATACGGATTGCGTGTCTGTCCGCCGAGTGAGCTGATGCTGGTGATGCCGGCTGCAAGCTCGTGCAAGTTGGATTTGCCCAGAATGATCGCCCCTGCGTCGCGCAGCTTCTTCACCACGAACCCATCGCGACTCGGCTGACTGGTCGCCATCGCCAGCGAGCCTGCACTCGTTGGCATGTCGCCGGTATCGTAGTTGTCCTTGATGATCACGGGGATCCCGTGCATCGGCCCGCGCACCTTGCCGGCCTTCCGCTCGGCATCCAACACCACCGCCTCGGCCGCGGCCTTGGGATTGATGCGAATCAGCGAGTTCAACTCAGGCCCCGCGTGATCGTACGCCGCGATCCGCGCGAGGTACAACTTCACCAGCTGCACACTCGACATCCGCCTCGCGGTGAGCGCTGCCTGCACGTCGGTGACGGAGGCCTCGGTGATTTCCATCGGTGCACTCGCCTTCGCCGTCTGCGCTCCGACCGTCGAGCTCATGCCAAGCAGACTCCCCACCACCATCATCGCACGAATCTTCACGCTCACACCCTCAAAAAATGCCGTTGCAGTTCTTCGCGTCCTTCGCGGTCTTCGCGATCTTCGCGTCAAAGCAGTTAAGTGACTTCGGACAGATCCCAGACGCGGCAAGCTTGGAATTTTGACGCGAAGATCGCCGGGTTCGCGAAGGACGCGAAGAACAGCAAAGGCTTAAATGGGAAAAAACAGCGACTCGTATCTCACGTTCGTGCGTGGCGACGCCATCATCGGCTCCACCGTATCACGCCACCGGGCGTAGTGTGCCGTCGCCTTGTGCTCGGCCGGGGCGCTCTCGGTGAGATACGCCTCGATCAGCGTGAAGCGCGTGGGATCGTCGGCCTGCTGCAGCACATCGAAGCGCGCGATGCCCGGTTCGAGCACGCTGTTCGTGGCGTTATCGAGCGTGGCGGCCTTGAACGCGGCCACATGCTCGGGGAGGACGTGCACAAACACCTGAACGACGAGCATGGCGGGGAGTCGGAAGGGAGGAGGGCCGTACGCGATCGGCGACCGGTCGTGGATCGGATATAGTGTTCGGGGAGACAGAACACTATATCGGAGTCCATGCCGACCTCGCCGATGCACCTGCCCCTTCGAACGTTCGCCATCACGGCCGCGCTCGCGGCCCTCGCGCCGTCGTTGCAGGCCCAGCCCGCGGCCCCGCCCGCCGACGCGATCTACACCAACGCCCGCATCTGGACCGGCAACGCCGCCCGTCCGCAGGCGCAGGCCATCGCCATCCGCGACGGCAAGCTCATCGCCGTGGGGAGCGCCGCTGACGCGCTCACCCACCGCGGCCCTGCCACGCGCATGGTGGACCTACAGGGCCGCCGCGTGGTCCCCGGGTTCAGTGATGCCCACTGGCATCTCCCCACCACCGACCAGGCCGACCTCACCGACGCCAAATCGCCCGCCGAAATCGTGCGTCGCCTCAAAGCGTGGGCCGCCAAGCGTCCCGCCGGGGCGTGGGTGTTGGGGCGGGGCTGGACCCCGTCTGATTTTCCCAACAACACGCCGCATCGCCGGTTCCTCGACGTCGCCTTCCCCGGTCAGCCCGTGGTCCTCACCGACCGCGACGGCCACCAGTCGATTGCCAACGGCCGGGCCTTGGCGCTGGCCAAGGTGACAGCCGCCACCCCTGACCCCGCGCGCGGGGTGATCGAGCGCGAGGCCAAGGGCGTGCCCACCGGGGTCCTGAAAGAGGCCGCCCGCCAACTCGTGGTGCGCCTCGTGCCCGAACCCACCGTGGCCGACATTGCGCGTCGCATCGACGAGGAAACCCGCAAAGCCGCATCGTTCGGCATCGTACTGATTCAGGACGCCAGCGGCCGCGCCCCCGAGCACCCCGTGTTCACCATTCTGCGCGCCGCCGCCAAGGCCGACACCATGCGCGTGCGCTATCGCGCGGCCTTCCCGTTCACCCCCGACGCCTCGGCCGCCACCGTTCGGCGCTATACCGCGCTCCGCGACAGCACCACCGGCCCGTGGCTGCGGGTCGGCATCGCCAAAGGCATGCTCGATGGTACGGTCGACGCCAAGACTGCCGCGATGCTCGAACCCTATGTCGGGTCGGACGATACGGGGCTCCCCTTCTGGCCCGCCGCCACCCTGAATAAGGGCGTCGCCCGCTACGACTCCGCCGGCCTGCAGGTGGAGCTCCACGCCATCGGCGACCGCGCCGTGAGAACCGCGCTCGACGCCTATCAGCACGCCGCCAAGGTGAACCGCACCCAAGGCCGCCGTCATAGAATCGAACACATCGAAGTCCCGGCCCTGAGCGATCTGCCCCGTTTCAAGCAGCTGGGCGTCATCGCCAGCACTCAGGCCATCTTCGCCACGCCCGACCAGACCACCCTCCTGAACTACGCCCCGCTGTTGGGCACCGAGCGTAGTTCGCGGGCGAACGCTTTCAAGAAATTCGACGACGCCGGCGCTATCCAAGCCTTTGGTAGCGACTATCCCGTGTTTCCGATGGATGTCCTGCTGGGCATCTACACCGCCGTCACCCGCCAGACGCCGGAAGGCACCCCCAAAGGCGGCTGGTACCCCGAGAACCGCATCACCGTGGAAGCCGCCCTGCGGCACTACACCAAGGACGCCGCCTACGCCGCGTTCATGGAGAAGGAGACGGGGTCGCTGGAGGTCGGGAAGTTCGCCGACTTCGCAGTCCTCTCGGCCGACATCCTGAGCATCCCGCCGTCAGCCCTACTGAAAACGAAGGTGCTCCTCACCATCGTAGGCGGCCGCGAAGCCCACCGTTCCACCAGCTTTCCGTGAGTCTCGAGTCTCGAGTTCGAGTTCCGCGTTCTGAGTTTGTACCCACGGCCCAAGTCCCACGGCCCATGGCCGAGAGCCGATAGCCCAAAGCCCCCAGCGCTCCCAAGCCCCACCCCGTTTCTTTATCGAAGCTGTTCCAACCCCGCCCAACCCCCAAGACCAATCGTGCACCCCACCTCCCGTCTCCTCCTCGCTGCCGGCTGCCTCGCATCCGTCGGCGCAGCCACCGCGTCCGCCCAGCGCGGCCCCGGCGGCCCTCCGCAAGCCCGCGGCGCCGATACCACCTTCGGTGTCTCCTGGCGCAACATCGGCCCGAACCAAACCGGCCGTATGGTTGCCGTGGCGGGTTCGACGCAGCGCCCCGACGAGTACTACAGGGGCACCACCGGCGGTGGGGTCTGGAAGACCGTCGACGGTGGCAAGACGGCGGTCCCCGTGACCGACAAGTATTTCGGT
>CANGXK010000043.1 GCA_947457715.1 Gemmatimonadota bacterium | reverse complement strand
GCCCCGATACGATGGTGACCAGGCGCTTGTGACCGGTGAGCGGCGCACCGGCGCCGCCGACCTTGGCCAGGACACGACCGGCCGGTTCCATCGCATCGAGATACGGGAGTGCGATGACGGCACTCATGTTTCGAAGGAAGGTGCGGCGAGGGAGGGCTTTCTGCGTCATGAACGACATGGGTCTATCTCCGTGGAAGTCGGATCAGTTGTGAGACGCATCAGCCGAGACCGGCTCGGCGCGCTTGCTATGGAAGGCCTTGCTGTTCACTACACCCATCACGAACGATGAAAACTTGTACTTGTTCCGCTCGGCGTCACGCGTGATGGTGCGCACCGTGGTCTGGTCATAATCCTCGACCCGGCGGCCCAGCGCATACGCCATCAGGTTCTCGGTGAAGTTCCGCATGAGCGGCACCGGCCGCTTCAGCAACGCCTTGTTGAGATCAATCGGCGTGATGAGCGCGGTGCCATCATACAGCTGACCACGCGTATCCAGCAGCGCGCCGTTCTCGCGGTAGCGCAGCTTGCCGGTCACGTCGAAGTTGTCGAGCGCGAGGCCGATCGGATCCATGAAGTTGTGGCAGGAGCGGCAGGTCGGATTGGCGCGGTGCAGTTCCATGCGTTCGCGCGTCGTGAGCTGCTTGCCTTCCTTCGATCCCTGCGTCTGTTCGAGGTCGGGCACGTTGGGCGGCGGCGGCGGCGGCGGGGTGCCGAGCAGCACTTCCATCACCCACTTGCCGCGCAGCACGGGCGACGTGCGGTTGCCGAGCGACGTCTGTACCAGCACGCTGCCGTGACCGAGCACGCCACGACGCTGGTCGTCGGCGTAGGCGACCTTCCGGAAGCCTTCACCGGTCACGTTCGGGATGCCGTAGTGCTTTGCCAGCCGCTCGTTCACGAAGGTCGAGTCGGCCGTGAACATCGTGAGTACGCTGCGATCGTTGCGCACAACATCCTCGAAGAACATCTCGGTCTCGCGCTGCATCGACTGCGCGAGCTTGAGGTCGAAATCGGGGAACAGAAACGCATCGGGGTGCACCTTCTCGAGATCCTGCAACCGCAGCCACTGCGCCGCAAAGCGCGTCGCGAGCGCATCGGCGCGCGGATCGGCCAGCATCCGCTTCACCTGCGCCTGAAACACCGCCGGCGTGTGCAGCGTCTTGGCGCGCGCCGCGGCCAGCAGACGATCGTCGGGAATCGTGCTCCACAGGAAGAACGAGAGCCGCGTGGCGAGTTCGAGATCGTCGATCTTATAGTCGGTGCCAGCCGCCGTGGTCGTGGGCTCCTTCTCGAAGCGGAACACGAAGTACGGACTGGCCAGCATCGCCTGCAAGCCGAGCCGCACGCCTTCTTCGAACGCGTTGTCACCGCCGTTTTTCGCGCCCTGATCGTAGAACTTCATCAGGCTCGCCTTGTCATTCGCGGTGAGCGGACGACGATAGGCCCGCGTGCCGAGGCGCGTGAAGATCTGTTCGGCACAGGCGCGCTGCAGCGCGGCGGCCGTGGGCGCACAGCTGAAGATGCGCTTGCGGCTGGGCGAGTCGGACACGCCCGTGACGCGATACGGACCGGCCACGAACACTTCCATGAGCGGCGGCGGCTCGGTGGTGCCGGCGGCGCCGGTTCCACTCGAGGCGCGCGACCACTCGTGCGGCTTGATCAGATCTTCGTACGGCCCTTCGGCCGACTTCGCGAAGGCGACGGACACCTTGCGCTGTCCCGCCTTCACCTTGATCGGCTCGCTGCGGATGAAGTCGGCGCCCAACGGCGCGTCGGCGGATTCACCGTTGCGCGCGATGCCGCGATCGTAGCGCAGCAGGGCCACGCGCTCGCCGTCGATGGAGATGTCGAGATCTTCCACCGGGCGACCGACGCCACCGCCGACGTTCAACCGGAATTCGTATTCACCGTCGGCGGGGAACGTGTGCAGCAGCACCAGACCGCCGCGCGTGCCGTACGGTGTGCCGTCTACATGATCCCACGGATGCTGCGACGCGAAGGGCGACGTCTTGTACGTGGCCTGCCCGACCGGCGCCTTGCGATCGCCAATCGCCATGCGGCTCACGGCGGCCGCGGCGTTCAGGTAGCCCTCCAGCAAGGTGGGCGACAACGACTGCACATCGGAGATGTTGTCGAAGTTCGCGCTCTTGGTGTCGAGCGGCAGCCAGTCACCGGACGTGACTTCGAGGCCGAGCAGGTCGCGGATCACGCGCTCGTACTCGGGTCGGTTCAACCGCTGGAAGGTGCGCGTGCCCGGATTCACCGGGGCCGCGCCATCGACCACGCGCTCGAGGGTTTCGACCAGCGCCGCCAGTGTATCGCCGGTCGGGCGCTTGGATCCCGGCGGCGGCATCATCTGCGCGCGCAGCTTGCGGATGATCTTTTCGGAGGTCGGCAGTTCGCCAGTTGCATTCACGACCGAATATTTCTTGAGGTCGAGATTGCCGCGACGCTGCGTGGGGTTGTGACACCCGGCGCAGTATTGCTGCACGACGTCGTCGAGCGCACCGATCGTCATGCCGCGTACGAGCGCCGTCTCTCGTGTGTAGGCGACGCCCGTGCCGTTGGTGGCCCGCATCGGACGGAGCACCGGATGCGTCGATGGCAACACGCCTGAAGTGGTGGACGCCGACGTCGCGGCAACAGGGCGCGAGGACGGCGTCGTGGATTTGTTTTTGACCGGATCGACGTCGGTCGATGACGACGATGCACCCATCGTCACCGACGTGATGATTCCGGACAACGCGAGCAGAAGCTTCATGCCGGCTACTCCTGGAGGACTGCGACACCCACTGGTGCCACCTAGCAGACTCGTTCGATGATCCGGCAGGAAGGGAGGCCGGATATCCTCTGAAATTACGTCGGGATGGGCAAAGGCGCTGCAAAACGTTTGCAGCGCCTGTCCATTCGACGATCACCGCCGGCGAGTCGTATCAGTGTACGGCGCGCTCGGCGGTGGGTAACAGCACGGCGTAGAGCACGTCATGCACCGGCGTTGCCACACCGTGCGCACGTCCGATGCGCACGACCGCCCCCGTTTGCGCGTCGAATTCCGACGGTCGGCCGGCCATCAGATCGCGTTGTAGCGAGGTTGAACCGTCCGCCGGCAAACTATCATAGCGCGCCCACACACGAGCAATCGCGTCGTCTGGCCACGCGACACCCACGGCCTGACCCACATTCCGCACTTCGTGAAGCGCTGCATCGATCAGCGCGCGTGACTGCGGCACTGATCGTACGACACCGAACGGTACCCGAGCAGCGGCCCCGACAGCGCCGATGGGCTCGATGAACAGGAACTTCTCCCACTGTGCGACGCCCATGTCGTCAGGCAATTCAGCGACCAGTCCGGCATCGCGGAGGGCAGCCGCGAAGCGGGGACTCTGGGCGTAGGCAGGGGACTCCGACGGGGCGCCAGTTCGGCGGCCGAACTCGATGATCGGGGTAACGGCGGTGTGCCGGATGTGTCCCGGGGCCACCTGCTCCACCAGCACCCGGCCCAGCCCCTCGAGCACATTGCCCTCTCCAAGCGCGACGGCCAACAGTTCGCTGGCTTCGACCCCGTTCTGCACGGGAATCACCGCCGTGGCGGGCCCGACCAGCGGCCGGAGCGACGGCGCGAGGCTCGCAATCTGCGTGGCCTTCACGCACACGAGGACGACATCGACGAGACCGACCGAGGTCGGATCGTCCGTGGCCTGGACTGACGGCAACGTGAGGTCGCCGTCGATGCTCTCGAGAATAAGACCGCGCGAGCGCAGCGCGTCGAGCGTGGCACCGCGGGCGATGAAGACGACGTCGTGACCGGCCTGCTGCAACCGCGCGCCAAGGACGCCGCCGATGGCACCAGCCCCGACCACGGCGACGCGCAGCCGGTCCAGCTGGCGCGCCGCCGTGTCGGTATTACTCACGGCTTGCCGATCGAGAAGCCGGCGATGTGCGCATCCGTGTTGTGACCCATGCGGAAGCCGACCACGCCATCGGTGCTCTTAAGCTTGCCAGCCGCGACCAATTCGGCCTTGCTGTAGCTCGCCACTTCGGTGCCGTTGATGATGCAGGACACCTTGTCGCCCTTCACCTGCAGCGCGATCTCCTGCGTCACCGGCTTGCCCTTCGCTTCGGCCTTATGCACGGCCTCGTTCATGCCACCGCGCGGTCCGTTCATCTGGAACGGCGCCGGGCCCATGCCGCGCACGATGAAGTTGCCGTTGCCGTACGCCGCGCAATACAGGTAGCTCTCATTGTCCGTGCCCATATCGTTGCCGCCCATGACGATGCCGTACGGATGCGGGTGGCTGTTGAGGCCCATGTACTCGCGCTCGGAGAACGTCGCCTTCACGACGTAATCACCCTTCCCCTTCATTTCGGGATTCCAGTAGGTGATCGCCGGGCCCGTCGTGGCGTGCATGCCGTCCTTGCCCATGCCGACAAACTTCGCGCTGTCAACGGTGAGTCCGGCCTTGGCTTCCTTGCCATCAACCTTGCCCATCCATCCCTTCATCTGGATGCCGCCCTTGACGGCCATGGACTTCTCGGTCTCTTGCGCCTGCACGAGCTGCGGCACGAGGGCCAGTGCGGCGGTCGCGAGCGCGACCTGCATCGTACGCTTCATCGGAGTGCTCCTGATGTGATTCGGTGGGACCGACCGCGCATGGCGGCGAGCCGGCAGACCTGAATGTTTACGTCGGGATTCAATTGGCGATAGGGTGGGGCGTATTCCGGGACCCGGTTGTGTCGCATTCGCCCGAGCTTTTGCCCCCCCGGCCGACCAGGGCCCCATCCTCGATAGCAGTTGCCCGGGGGGATTCCGGGGCCGAGGCGGCGCGGCAACGGCAACTGCTGGAACACGGATTTTGAAGGATTTCACGGATTACACAGATAAGCAAAAGCATGATGGAAATCGTCGTCATCATCGCTGTTCGTTTATCTGTGTGATCGGCGCAATCCGTTCACTCCGTGTTCCAGTAGTTAGCGATCTCTCAGCACACGAAAATCATCGGTCCAGATAATGCGGCGCAGCTCGGCCTTCGGACCAAAATTGAGGAGCAAGCCGATGTTCAAGTCCGACGCCTTGAGATAGCTGATCAGCTGTGCCTCATGCGCTGCGACGATGCGTTCGCAGGCTTTCAGTTCCACGATCACTTTGCCCGCCACGACGAGGTCAGCGCGAAACTCGCCGAGCGAGACGCCCTCCAGCGCCACGGTGAATACGACCTCCCGTTCCAGCTGGAGGCCGCGGCGGCGCAGATAGATCGGCATTGCATTGGCATAGATGCTCTCCGGATATCCCCAGCCGAGTGCGTTGTACGTGTCGTAGAACGCACCGATGATTTCGTGGGTGATCTCGCCGTGCAGCAGGTCGCTCATGGGTGGCGGCTCAATGGAAACGGGCCGATCACCATTGCGGTAACCGGCCCGTCTACTCTGCTGCAGCGCCGTCAGCGACGTGTCAGCGACGTGCGTTACTTCTCGCCACTCGGGAGCTGCGGAACGCCCGTCGCACCACTCGACTGCAGCAGGCCCACGCCCGTATACACCACCAGCTTTTCCCGGGTGTCCATGATGTCGAGATTGCGCATCGTGAGCTGACCGATGCGATCGAGCGGCGTGAAGAACGCTTCCCCGCGCTCCATCGTGAGACGCTCGGGCTTGTACGTGAGATTCGGGCTGTTCGTGTCCATGATCGAGTAGTCATTGCCACGACGCAGTTCGATCGTGACATCACCCGTGACCGCCTTCGCCACCCAACGCTGCGCGGATTCCCGCAGCATGAGCGACTGCGGGTCGAGCCAGCGGCCCTGATACAGCAGGCGGCCAAGCTTCTTGCCGTTCATGCGGTACTGCTCGATCGTGTCTTCGTTATGAATGCCCGTGACCAGCCGCTCGTACGCGATGTACAACAACGCGAGACCCGGCGCTTCGTAGATGCCGCGGCTCTTCGCTTCGATGATGCGGTTTTCAATCTGATCGGACATGCCAAGTCCATGACGACCGCCGATCACGTTCGCTTCCGTGAACAGGTCGAGCGCGCTGCCGAATGCCTGACCGTTGATCGCGACCGGATAGCCTTCCACAAACGTGATCGTGACCGTCTCGCGCATCACCTCCACGTCGTCGCGCCAGTGCGCCACGCCCATGATCGGCTGCACAATGTGCATGCCCTTGTTCAGGAACTCGAGATCCTTCGCTTCGTGCGTGGCACCCAGAATGTTCGAGTCGGTGGAGTATGCCTTCTCGGTGCTCATCTTGTAGTCGAAGCCGCTCTTGATGAGGTACTCCGACATCTCCGTGCGACCGCCCAGTTCGTCGATGAACTGCTGGTCGAGCCACGGCTTGTACACCTTGAGCGACGGGTTCGTGAGCAAGCCGTAGCGATAGAACCGCTCAATGTCGTTGCCCTTGAACGTGCTGCCGTCGCCCCAGATGTTCACGTCGTCTTCCCGCATGGCCGCCACGAGCATGGTGCCCGTGACCGCGCGCCCCAGCGGCGTGGTGTTGAAGTACGTCGCGCCGGCGGTCGTGATGTGGAACGCGCCACACTGCAGCGCCGCCAGCCCTTCGGCCACCAAGTTGGCGCGGCACTCGATCAGCCGCGCCTTCTCGGCGCCATACGCCATCGCCTTGCGCGGGATCTCGTCGTAGTCCGTCTCGTCGGGCTGTCCCAGATTCGCCGTGTAGGCGTACGGCACGGCGCCCTTCGCCCGCATCCAATGCAGGGCGGCGCTGGTGTCGAGACCACCGGAAAAGGCAATGCCGACTTTCTCGCCGACAGGAAGACGCTGCAGGATATTGGCCACGGAGAGCTCTGGCTGAACGGTCAGGGAAACAGGACAGACTCGCAAAATACACTCACAGGCTGCAGAATGGCCGTACCCCTTTTCGCGAGTGCGTCGATGCCCCTGTCGTGGAAACAGCTCCTGCTCACCGCCCTGCTCCTTGGCGGCGCGCGCAACGCGTGCGCGCAGGCCGGCACGGGTAACCCGCGCTTCGGACGCTGGATCCTCAAGTCCGACGCGCCCGCCCCCGCCAGCAACATCATGACGTACGAGCCGCTCGGCGCGAGCGGCATGAAGGTCACGATCCAGGCGGTGAATGCGCGCGGCGACACCACGCGCTGGTCGTACGCCACGGAGTTCGACGGGCGCGACATGCCCGTCACGGGTAACGCCAGCCAGACACACGCGGCGGTCCGTCCCATCAGTTCGCTCGTGAACGAGATTGTCAACAAGAGCAATGGCCGCGTGACGCAGCGGCTCACTAACGTGCTCTCGCCTGACTTCCAGACGATCGCCGTTATTTACATGCGCGAAGATGCCGACGGAAAAACCTCCGGCGTCACCTTCGCCACCTACACCCGCATGCCTCTATGACGCTGGCTCTGCCACGGACCCGCTTCCGCACGCCGATGTGTCGGGTGGCCCTGCTGCTCCTCGCGATGCTCTCCACGACCGTTGCACTCGACGCGCAGTCGTCGGACGGATCAAAACCGAACCCGCGTCTGCCCAAGGTGCTCCTGATCGCCACCGGTGGCACGATCGCCGGCGTCCAGGACGCGCCGGGTTCGCTCGGCGGCTATCGCGCCGGCACGCTGACGGCCGAGCAAATCATCGCGTCGGTCCCTGAACTGTCGAAGCACGCGCAGATCGAGACGGAGCAGTTCTCGAATGTGCCGAGTACGTCGATCACGCCGGCGCAGTGGCTGGCGCTCTCGAAGCGCATCGAGAAGGTGCTCAAGGATCGCGATGATCTGGCCGGCGTGGTGGTCACGCACGGCACCGACCGGCTGGAAGAGACGGCGTTCTTTCTGTATCTCACGGTCCGATCCAACAAGCCGGTCGTCGTGGTCGGCGCCCAGCGACCGGCCACCGGCATCAGTCCCGATGGGCCGATCAACCTGCTGTCGGCGGTACGCGTGGCGGCCGCTCCCCAGGCCGTCGGCAAGGGCGTGATGGTGGTGATGGACGATCGCATCCTCTCGGCGCGCGAGGTGCGCAAGCTGTATCAGCGCACCGGCGGCTTCAGCGGCGGCGAGATGGGAATGCTGGGGGTGGTCGGTGGCAACGGGCCCGACTTTCTCTTCGCGCCCACGCGACGGCACGGCGAGGACAGCGAGTTCGATATGCGGAAGGTGGACTCGCTACCGCGGGTGGCGCTCGAGTATTCGTATCCGGGTGGTACCGGTCCGCGTTACGACGCACCGCCGGCCGGGGTGGCGGTGGCGAGCAACGGCATGACGCGCGCCGAGTCGGAGGTATACACGGCGCTGCGGCGGGCCGGCGTGGTGGTGGTGTCGGTCTTCGCATACGGCGACAACATGTCGGCGGTGCGTGATCCGGACGCGCCGCGGCCGGTCGCGGCCGGTGACTCCACGCGACTGGACAGCTCCCGTGCGCCGCAACAGCCGGCGGCACCACCGATGGTGACGGCGCAGCATCTTACGCCGGCCAAGTCGCGCATTTTGTTAATGGTGGCGCTGACGCGTACGAAGGACCCGCTCGAGATCCAACGGTATTTCCTGCGGTACTGACCGAGACACCGCGAGTGCACGCTGACGCCGATCCGTCGGATCATCTTTCTCTCCTTCGACTATCTCCTGCGCTACGACTCCCGCTTTACCTACTTCACGCTCCTCGCCGCAGCATCGTCATAGCTACTGCTCTCGGCCTCGCTCCTGCGGGCGCAGGCCACCGCCAAGCGCGACTCGGCGCAGGCACTCGGTAAGGTGATGGTCACCGGCGGCACCGGCCGCATTCACCACCACCAACCGCCGGATTTCAGGAAATGCTTTCGCGGCGAACGTACGACATCGAGGAACAGGTCGCCAAATTCCCGCTCGTCAGCCGCGCATGAACTCGAACAATTCCCGCGACACCGTCGGGGCCAAACGCTCCAGCGCGTAGCTCGTCATGAAGGTCTTGGCTACGATCTCGCGGCGAAAGCGCGGGGTGATCTCACCGCTCTGCTTGAGCAGATCGGAGCGCTGCTTGCCGAGGTATAGAAAGGCCAAGCCGACAGCATCTTCGCGTGCGATACGATGGCGCATCAGCGAGATGTCGAGTGCACCGATGTACAGCGCGTCGGCGGTCACGCTGGCCCACTCGGTGCGCAGCGGATCCGCGAATCGTAGCGCACGCAGCTCCTGCGCAAGCGGGCCGCCCTCGTCGTTGGCGGCATCACGACCCGCCTCGATGGCCTGCACCAACTCACCGGCGAGATCGATCTCCAAATCCGTCACGGGATGCTCCGTCACGGCATGCTCCGTGACCGACGCACTGCCCACCACGGCAGCGGCAATCTGCACCACCAGCGTGGCGCTGCGCTCCACATGCTCCGGTGACAACGCATCCTCCCACGCACGGTTGCTCCACCGGATCCACTCGCGTCCGTCGAGCTGCGCGATCGTCTCGGCCGCTGCATTCAGCGCGTCGAGAAAGCGCGGGCCCGACAGCGATCCCACATCCGCGCGGGAGCGAATGTCTTCCGAGCAGATCGACAGCGCGGTGTACAAGTACCCGTCTTCCGCGCGCACCCAACGACGGTCTACGTCGAGCACGATCACATCGGCGCCGAGGACGCTGGAGAGCATGGTCTCCAGGATCGTGTTCGTCTTCACCGAACCATCGCGGTGCGTGAGCGTGTCGAGTGCGGCGTATTCGTGCAGCGCCCACGCATGCTCGGTGACGTTCGCCCCCTCGCCTGCTCGCTGCTGAAACTCAGCGAATTGGGCGGCGAGGTGCGTGGGCGGGCCGAGAACGATGGTAAGCTCGGTCAGGGCGTAGGGGGGGCTGTCCATGAAGTGATCGGGGTGATTTCGTGGTGAATCGGATCAAGGAGCGGGTGGTCAGCGTTGAAGCAACCACTTGGCGGCCGGAACCCACCGCAAGCGACCCGGCAACTCGCGAACCGGCGGCGTCTGATCGCGTGGCGTAGAAGTCGACTTCCCATCCTTCTGCCGTACGAAACCAGTCAATCGCATAGCGGCGACGCTCCAGCTCGAGCAGGATCGCGGTTTCGAGTGCACGCCCCCGATGCGTCCGCCCCGATCGTTCATAGATCGAGATGAGACCGGTATCCACCGGGTAGACCTTTCGTGGGTTGGACATGCGCTGCCGTTCGGAGGTGCTGTGCATCGTGATGCTGCGCAGCAGAAACGCATCCTCGAAGTAGTCAACGTACGCGTACACGTTGTCCTTACCGACACCGATGCCTTGGGACTTGAGGTCGTCGTACAGCTTGTTTACGGAAACGCTTCCCCCCGGCTTCGCCAGCAGATGCCGTTGCAACCAGCGGAGAGCGTGGACATTCGTCACGCTGTGCCGTTCGATGACGTCACGCAGGACCATGGTGTCGACGTAACCCGTGAGGAGATCGAGCCGGTCTTGGGCGTCGGTCTGTTGCGCTTCTGGGAAGCCGCCGACCGTGAGATACTGCTGCAGCGCGGCGTCCATCGTCGCGCGCTGCGGGCCCGTCAACTGCTCCCACGGGAGATCGGATTCGGCGCCGGCATAGCGCAGCGCCTCCCGGAAGGAGAACGGATGTACGAGCACTTCCATCGCGCGACCGCGCAGCGACGTGGCGACCTCCCGGCTCAGGAGTTTGGCGGAGGAGCCTGAGACGACGATTTCAATGTTTCCCGCAGCGAGGAGGCGATGGACGAGCGTTTCCCACTTCGGAACGACCTGCACCTTGTCGAGATAGAGCCAGAGCGTGCCTCCATCGGCGCCACCGCGTCGGACATGCGGGTAGCGCCGCGCATGTTCTTCGACGATCCAACCCAGATCGGCCGCCGTCATGCCGTCGAGCCGCTCATCCTCGAGTTCCAGGAGCAGCTGCGACTCGCGTGATCGACCCGCTCCGATGCGCTCCGCCATGCGTCGGTGGAGGAGTGACGTCTTTCCACCACGGCGTGCGCCGACGACCGCGAGGACCGTGCCGGCGATCGCCGGGACGCGAGCATCGCGCTCGATCCGCGGCGGTACGGCCGCCGCCATGGATTCCGTGAGTTTGTCGCGGAGGCGATCTCTCGAGAGTGCCATGGGTGATTCGTTCGTGCTTTCCGACATGGCGCCCAGATCAGAGGCCGAAAAGAGTCACTCTTTCCTTAGTGTGAAGGAGAATACATCGGTTGTCTTTTGGTTTTGTAAGGAGGGCAATCAGGACGAGCCGCTCATGCCGCTGCATGCAGTCCTT
>CANGXK010000042.1 GCA_947457715.1 Gemmatimonadota bacterium | reverse complement strand
TCGCGCGGCACGCCGGTGGAGCGCAGAATCACGCCGGTGAAGCCCCAGTGCAGCGCGTCGGCGGTGCTGATCGTGCCCACGTTGCGCAGACGGTCGATGAAAATGCGGTTGCGATCGACCAGCCCATGCACGCGCTCGATGTACGTCTCGTATTCGGCCAGGATTTCGTGCAGGCGCGTGAACCAGCCGTCGGGCACGTCGTTGGCGAGGCCGCCGATGCGTCCGTACGAGTACGTCACGCGCGCGCCGGTGAGCGCGGCGAGGTGCTCGTACATGGCGTCGCGCGCCGAGACCAGATACAGGAACGCCGTCAGCGCACCGAGCTCCATGAGACTCGCCGCCACGCAGGTGAGGTGGTCGGTGATGCGCATGTACTCGGAGAGCAGCGTGCGCAGGTACTTGGTGCGCGGCGTGATCTCGATGCCCATCATCTGCTCGACGGCGTCGCAGTACGCGAAGTCGTTGATCAGCGCGGAGCAGTAGTTCAGGCGATCGACGTACGGGATCAGGTTGTGCCAGGTGTGATCCTCGCACTCCTTCTCGAAGCCGCGGTGCAGATACCCGCAGTGTACGTCGGTGCGCAGCACCTTCTCGCCATCGAGCTCGGCGAAAATCTGGATGGTGCCATGCGTGGCGGGGTGCGACGGGCCGATACTGACGATGACCGTGTCGTCGCGCTCGTGGGTCGTGAAGGCCGAGCGGACCGGATTCGGGATGCTAGCGGACAAGGGTACCCTGCGGCGGACGGTAGGGGACCAGCGGCTGCTCCAGCTGCTTGGGGTAGTCCTTGCGCAGCGGATGTCCCGAAAAGCCTTCGTATAGCAGAATGGGGCGCAGATCGTCGTTGCCGCGGAACAGGATGCCGTACATGTCGTGGCACTCGCGTTCCATGTAGCCGGCCGATCCGAACAGCGACTTCAGCGTGTCGACCGTGGGATCGCCGGCACTGACCCGCGTCTTCAGGCGCACGCGCACCTTGTGCGTGGTCGAGTAGAAATGGTGCACGACTTCAAACCGCAGCGCGTCATCGGGCCAGTCCACCGCGGTGACATCGAGAAACAGGTCGAAGGCGAACTCCGACTTGAGGCGCGTGGCCACCGCCAGCAGGGCGGCTGGCTCGAGTTGCAGCACCAGCACCCCATGCTGCACGCCGAGCGAGGTGAGACCGGTGTGCGGCGCGAGCTGCTGCGCCACGAGATCGAGAATCGGCGTGGTCACGATCAGAACGACTCGTTCACGATGAGGTGCTTGCCGTTGGCGATCTTTTCCTGCAGCTGCATGATGCCGTCGATCACCATCTCGGGACGCGGCGGACATCCCGGCACGTACACGTCCACCGGGATGATGCGGTCGATGCCGGGCAGCGACGCGTAGTTCTGATAGAAGCCGCCCGAGGTCGCGCAGACGCCGAAGGCCATGACCCACTTCGGCTCGCACATCTGCTCGTAGACCTTGAGCAGGATCGGCGCCTGCTTCTGCGTCACCGTGCCGACGACCATGAGCAGGTCGGCCTGGCGCGGCGAGAAGCGGGGCAGGGCCGCGCCGAAGCGGTCGGTGTCGTAGGCCGAGGCGCTGACGGCCATGAACTCCATGGCGCAGCAGGCGGTTACGAAGGGATACGGGAAGAGCGAGAACTTGCGCGCCCAGCCCACCAGTTCGTCCTTGCGCGTCGTGAGGTACTCGAACGACGCGTGCTTGGTGTGCGTGGCCGCGTTCGCGTTCGCGTTCGCCGATGCGGTCGGAGCGCCGAGGGCGTCCACGATGGGAAGTGGTTTGCCGTACATGATTACTCCGTCACCGCTTCCAGAATGCGCGCCTTATAGACGTACAACAGGCTGATGACCAGCAGAAAGAGGAACAGCGCGAGCGTGAACATCAGAAACCCCGAGAGCGGCCGGGCGCCGAGGGCCCAGATGAACAGGAACATGGTCTCGAGGTCGAACAGGATGAAGATAATGGCGACCGCGTAATACTTGATCGGCACGGCCTTCACGTTCACGATGTCGACCGGCGTCGCCCCGCATTCAAACGGCTCGAATTTGGTGCTCGTCATGACCGGCTTCGGGCCGAGCCACGCATTCAGCGTGAGCACGAGCCCCAGAAATCCGACGATGGCCAGCAAGTACAGCAGGAAGGTGACGTATGGGCTCATCGTGCGGACGAGGGAGCAGTCAGGAGAAGCGACCTGAGCGACATACGTGACGCCGCTGCGGCACGCTGAAAGTAGCGACCACGCAGGGCCGACGGGACTTCAGATACCGTCCTGACCCGAATCGGTCAAAATGACTGATATGCGGTTTCACGGCGTGCCACCGACGGCGTCAAATCGTCGCAGGCGCAGACTGTTTGAGACCACACTCACCGAACTGAACGCCATCGCGGCGCTGGCGAGGATGGGACTCAGCAGCAGCCCGAAAGTGGGATACAGCACCCCAGCCGCCACAGGGATGCCGATCACATTGTATACGAAGGCCCAAAAGAGATTCTGCTTCATGGTGCGCATGGTGCGTCGTGACAGGGCAATCGCGTGGGCCACGGTGCGCAGGTCGCCGCGCATGAGCACGATGTCGCCCGCCTCGATGGCCACGTCGGTCCCGGTCCCGATCGCCATGCCGACATCCGCCTGCGCGAGCGCCGGTGCGTCGTTGATTCCGTCGCCCACCATCGCCACGACCTTCCCCGCCACCTGAAGGCGCATGATCTCGCCAACCTTGCCAGCCGGGAGCACGCCGGCCACGACGCGATCGATACCGGCCAGGCGCGCCACGGCCTCGGCAGTGCGCTGGTTGTCCCCGGTGAGCATGACGACGTCGAGTCCCATCGCGTGCAACCGGGCGATCGCTGCCCGGGACGTTTCCTTGATCTGGTCGCCCACCGCAATAATGCCGGCAAGGACTCCATCGACCGCCACCAGCATCGGCGTCTTGCCGTCATTGGCGAGCCGATCCATGTCTGCCTGCAGCGGGACGATGTCGATGGCATGGTCGGTCATCAGTGCGCCGTTCCCGACGGCAATGGCGAACGCCCCCACCACACCAATCGCACCGCGGCCGGTCTGCGATTCGAAGGTTGCCGGCTCGACGACGCTCAGGCCGCGTGACTTCGCATGACGCAGGATGGCATCGGCCAGCGGGTGCTCACTGCGTGATTCGAGTGACGCCACCAGTTGCAGGAATGCGTCCTCCCGCGACGCGAACGCGCCGGCCGGGGCTAGCACGATGTCGGTCACAGCCGGCTTCCCCTCCGTGACGGTGCCGGTCTTGTCGAGGACGATCGTGGTCAGGTCACCGGCGCGCTGCAGCGCTTCGCCACCTTTGATGAGCACACCGAGTTCGGCGCCCTTACCGGTGGCTACCATGACGGCGGTGGGCACCGCGAGCCCCATGGCGCACGGGCAGGCGATGATCAGCACCGCCACCGATGCCGCAAAGGCGCGGACCGCCGGCGCAGTGTCGGCGACGATGAACCACACCACGAAGGTGACGACCGCCAGCGACAGGACGATCGGTACGAAGATGCCGGCGATGCGGTCGGCGAGCCGCTGGATGGGTGCGCGCGAGCCCTGCGCCTCGCGCATCAGCGTCACGATCTGCGCCAGCATGCTGTCGGCGCCGAGGGTGGTGGCGCGATAGCGGAAGGCGCCGGTGGCGTTCATGGTGCCACCGATCACCCGGTCTCCGACCGCCTTGGCGACCGGCATCGCTTCCCCGGTGAGCATGCTTTCGTCCACGGCACTGCTGCCGGCGAGAATCTCGCCGTCGACCGGGATGCGTTCGCCGGGACGCACGATCACAGTGTCGTTGGCGATCACCGATTCGACGGGGACATCGCGTTCGTCATCGGCGCGGAGCACGCGCGCCGTCTTCGGCTGGAGGTGCACCAGCACGCGCAGCGCCGCCGACGTACGCTGCTTGGCACGCGCTTCGAACATGTTGCCGGTGAGAACCAGCGCGATGATCAGCACGACGGCTTCGTAGTACACGTCGGGCGCCACGCCGCGGCTGATGAAGAAGTCGGGGGCGACGGTGGCCAGCACGGAATACAGAAATGCGGCGCCGGTGCCGACGGCCACCAGCGTGTTCATGTCGGCGGCATGATGCCGGAAGGCCGACCAGGCGTGGGTGTAGAAATGCCGGCCGGCCCAGGTCATTACGCCCAGTGTGAGCACCGCCAGAAGCCAGGTGGTGACGCGGGGATCAATCGCGTAGAGCCATGGCGCCACGCGACGCAGCGCGGGATCGAGCACCGTCATCGTCCAGCGCATGAACGGATCGCCCACCGACGCCGCGCCCCCATGCGTGTGCATCATGGCCGCGAGCTGGCTCATGAGCGGCATGGAAATGAGCATCGCAAACGCACCGGCAATACCACTGCCCACCGCCTTGCGGCGCAACGTGTGATACGCATTCGCTGCGTCGTCGTCGCGTGCCTCCTGCTCTTCGCACGCCGTTTGATCGGGTACGGCGAGCGACGCACCGTAGCCGACATCGTGGATGACGGTTACCAGCGCTTCGGGCGACGTGGTGGCCGGGTCGAACGTGATCGTGGCGTCGTTGAGGATCAGGTTCACGGTGGCATCAGTGACGCCCGGTTGCTTCTGCAGCGTGCGCTGCACGCGCGACTGGCAGGCGGCGCACGTCATCCCCGTGACGGGGATGCGGATCGTGCGCGGTGCCCCGGCCGGAGGCGCGGCGGCCGTCATGGCGCGTCCGTGGGCGCCACGGCGCGCGTGGTCCCGCCCTTCTCCGCCAGGAAGAAGTACCAGTTGATCCAGACGATGAGCGCTCCGCCGGCGATCGCGACGAGCCACTCGATGCGGCTCATGATGGCTCCTGTGCTAGGCGGCCGACACGACGTGGTAGCCTTCCTCTTCCACCGCCCGGGCTATGGACGCCGGCGTGGTGGCGGTCGGGTCGTATTCCACCGACGCCGTGCCGATCACCACCTGATCGACCGTAACGCCGGGAACGCCCTTGAGGGCGCGGGTTACGCCGGCCACACAATGGCCGCACGTCATGCCGGTGATCTGCATCGTGAGCTTGTCCATCGATCCATCCATTAAATGTGAGGAATGGCGTTTGCGCGTCCACCTTGTAATGGTATATACCCCCCACCCCTATTTCAATCTCTGCGAATGCCGCTCCACCGGATAGGAGCGGAAACGGGCTATTCCAGCCTGAACGGCTACGAACGGAGATCAGCCGATCGAAATCGATCACACGGGGCCGTTCAACGGCCTCGACTGGCCGCGCCACCGTCCGGAAATCGCGACACGCAGATCCTGGTGTCTGTTTCTCCCTGCTGTTCTGCGTTCGAGCAGGTGTCGCCCATTTCCGCTGTTATCGGTTCAGGGCGCCCCGCTCTGGCGACGGCGGGTGTCGTGCCGCAGAATGAGAGATGCTCTCCTCACGTACCGCCGCCGCCCTCGTGGCGATCTCCTTGTCCATGCCCGCCGGCGTCGCGCGCGCGCAGACGCCGACGCCGCTGCCGCAGTTCGATCGCGTGCTGCTGCTCGAGACCACCGCCGAAACGTCGGCCAATGCCAGCATCGGCGACGTGAACGGCGATGGCAAGCCGGACATCATGCTCGCCAAGGGCCGCCATTGGCCGTTGGTGGACCGGGTGCTCATTGGGGACGGCAAAGGCGGTTTCGCGCCCGCCCGTGACCTGGGCACCGCCTCCGACCGGTCGTACGCGGCGCGCTTGGTAGATCTCGACCGGGACGGCGACCTCGATGTCGTGCTCAGCAATGACCGCCCTGATCCGAGCCTGGTGTATCTGAACGACGGCACCGGGCACTTCACGGTGGGCTCGACCTTCGGCAAAGCCGAGTGGCCCACGCGGAACGCGAGCGTGGCCGACGTGAATGGCGACGGTCTGCCCGACATCATCGTGGCCAACCGCTACGGCAAGAACCCCGGCGGCAACTACCTCTGCCTGAATCGCGGGGCGGGGCGGTTCGACGACCAATGCCAGCGCTTCTCGCAGGAGTCGGCCACCACCATCACGCCGGCCGATGTGAATCGCGACGGGCTGGTCGACTTGATCGTACCGCACCGCGACGGTGGGCAGAGCATGGTGTACCTGCAGCAGGCACGCACGGGCGCGGCGCCCGCGTTCACCGGCGTGCCGTTCGGCCCGGCCGCCGCCGCCATCCGCGCCTCGGAGGCGGGTGATTTCACTGGCGACGGCTTGGTGGATCTGGTGGCCATTGACGAAGCCAACGGACTCTCGCTGTATGCCGGTACTCGCGAAGGAGCCTTCGCCGCCGGCGTGTCGGTGGGCCGTGCAGCGACGGCGCCGTACGCGCTGGCCGTGGGCGATTTGAACGCCGACGGGCTCACGGATATCGTGGTCGGCTACGTGCAGGCGCCGTCGGTCGCGTACATCCGCAACGGCGCCGCCTTCACCCCTGTGTCATTCGGCGACGGCCAGGGCACGGTGTACGGCTTCGCGATCGGCGATGTGGACATGGACGGACAGGTGGACATCGCGGCCGGCCGCTCGGAGGCGCCGAATGTGCTGTACTTCGGACGGCCGAGTGTCGTGAGGCCAGCCCCACGCTCCGCGCGGCGCAAGTAGCTCGCCGCGGGGCGGGTACCATTCCCCTCCGGAGTCCGCCACTTTGCAGAAGCATCGTCGCCTCCCCGTTTTCCTGCATCGTCAACTCGCATGCCTATCGCACCACAACGGATCGTCGTCACTGGCGGTGCCGGATTTCTTGGCTCGCATCTGTGCGAACTGCTGCTGTCGCAGGGGCACGAGGTGTTGTGCGTCGACAACTACTTCACGAGTTCGCGGCGCGGCGTGGAGCATCTGCTCGACAACAAGCGTTTCGAGCTGCTCCGGCACGACGTTACGATGCCGCTCAACGTGGAAGCCGACCAGATCTACAATCTGGCCTGTCCGGCGTCGCCCGTGCACTACCAGCACGATCCGGTGCAGACGACGAAGACCAGCGTGATTGGCGCGATCAATTTGCTGGAGCTGGCCAAGCGGCTGGGGGCGAAGGTGCTGCAGGCATCCACGTCAGAGGTGTACGGCGATCCCATCGTACACCCACAAACCGAGTCGTACTGGGGCAACGTCAATCCGATCGGCCCCCGCTCCTGCTACGACGAAGGCAAACGGTGCGCGGAGACGTTGTTCTTCGACTACCACCGACAGGCACAGGTGCGCATCAAGGTCGTGCGCATCTTCAATACGTTCGGTCCGCGCATGCACCCGAACGACGGCCGCGTCGTCTCGAATTTCGTCGTGCAGGCGCTCCGAGGCGAGGATATCACGCTGTTCGGCGACGGTGAGCAGACGCGTTCATTTTGCTATGTCAGCGATCTGATTGATGGCATGCACCGCATGATGCAGACGTCGGATGCCGTCGTCGGGCCGGTCAACCTTGGCAATCCGGTGGAGTGCACCGTACGCGCGCTCGCCGAGACAATCATCGCGCTGACTGGCTCCCGCTCGAAGCTGGTGACACGACCGCTGCCCACCGATGACCCGCGCCAGCGCCAGCCGGACATCACCAAGGCGCGAGAGATTCTGGGGTGGGCGCC
The DNA here is from genome assembly GCA_947457715.1 of Gemmatimonadota bacterium. The sequence goes on along the minus strand of CANGXK010000042.1, from coordinate 3,651 downwards.
GAAGATCGCCATGCGCGAGGGACTGATCCACACTATCGCCTATTTCGACACTCTGCTCTCGAGGGGCGAAGCACCGGAGCGCATCGGGCGCGGGAACGCCGGCTCCTCGGCCGGTTAAAGTGCGAGACCGGAATAGCTTGGGACCGGTTTGATTGCCGCGAAGTCTGGCATCTGCCTGTTGCAGCGGGCATCATTCACGCATGCTGAATTTGACATTCCCGGGCAGGTGCATCTGTGCGGCATGCTGTACATGACGAACACAGGCCCTTGAAGGACGGCGTGAGCGCGGCCATTCCGCGACCGACGCTGTCGATTGTCGTTCCGGCGTTTCACTGTGCCGCGATGCTGCGACGGTGTCTGCAAGGGCTTCAGGCAAGCACACTGTCACGCTCCGCTTGGGAACTGATCGTCGTCGATGATGGCAGTACTGACAACACGTCCGATGTCGCCCGCGCGACGGCCGATCGGGTGCTGCGCATCGAGGACGGCCCCCGCGGCCCGGCCAACGCGCGGAACCTCGGTGCCCGCGCCGCCCGTGGGACCGTGCTGGTATTCATCGACGCCGACGTGGTGGTCGCACCAAGCACGCTGTGCGGGTTCGCCGCGCACTTCGCGGCCGATCCCACACTTGGCGCGGCGTTCGGCGCCTATGACGACGCACCGGCCGCAACAGATTTCATCTCGCAGTACCGGAACCTGCTGCATCGGTACGTGCATATCCTGCAGCCCGGTGATGCCGAAACGTTCTGGGCCGGCTGTGGTGCGGTGCGGCGCGACATCTTTCTGGCCGTTGGCGGGTTCGACTCAGCGCGCTATCCGCGTCCGCAGATCGAGGACATCGAGCTGGGTTATCGGCTGCGGGCGGGCGGCACGCGCATCATCCTCGACCCCGCGCTCACGGGCACGCACCTCAAGCGCTGGACCTTCAGCGACATGGTGCGTACCGACTTACGCGCGCGCGCGATCCCCTGGATGCGCCTCGTACTCCGTCGCGGTGAACTCCTGCAGCATGGTCCGCTCAACCTCGGTGCCGCGGAGAAGCTGTACACTGTGCTCACCGCACTCGCTGCCGTCACCCTCACGCTCGGCATGCTGCTCGCGAACATGCTGCTGTTCGCGATTGCGGCTCTCTGCCTCGCGGTCGTGCTGCTGGGCAACGCGACACTGCTCTCCTGGTTCGCGGCACGCCGCGGTGCGCGGTTCACGGCCGGCGTGGCACTGTTCCGATTGCTCTATTACTTCGAGAGTGGGCTCGGCGCGGCGTGGGCGATCCTCTCTCATCGGCGCGCGACCAACACCTTGGCCCTGACGCCGTTGCAGCCGATCACCGACGGGAAGGATACGGTATGCCCGCATGTCGGACTCCGCCCGCTGAGCACCCATCAGCAAATGGCGTCGTAGCGCCGCCGCTGTTCATCCGGTGGGATTATCGCCAGACGTCGGGGACGCGGCAGGCCACGGCCCTGTGCCACAGGCCGAACGACGCTTACGAACGCTTTCTCCCGTAACCAGTGATCACCGCGAAGAGCACCATCGCCACCAGTGCCCACGCGTAGGTGTTGTACAGCCCCACGGTGCCGGCGGCCAGCGCCGGCATGCCGAAGGCCTCGCCGCTGCGACTGGCGCTGGCGGTGAGAATCGTGGGGAGAAAATACGGCAACAGAAACGGCCACGTGCAGACGGTGAGGTCGAGCAGATTGGCGCGGCGATAGCCATCGATGCCGAAGCGTTCGCCGGTCTGCCGCGCGAACTCGCCGACCGCGAGAATGGCCACCACGCTGTGCGTGGTGAGCAACACGGCCGCCGACACCACACCCACCATCCACCCCTCGGCAGCGCGCGCGGAATGCGCACGACGCTGCGATGCCTGCACCAGTCGGTCGAGCACGTCGGTAGCCTGCAGCGTGCCGACCAGTGCCACCAGCAGCAGCGTGAACACACTCACGCCGATCGCGCGCTGCATGCCGTCCACCAGCACGCCAGTGGCCCCGAAGGTACCGGGCGCGATGTGCAGCAAGTCGTACGGCGTGACCAGCTGCAGCGCGAGGGCGATGATCACCGCTGTCGCCACGCCGGTCAGCAGCGCCGTGATGAGATGCGTGCGGCGCAGCAGCATCGCGATCACGAGCGCGGGGGAGAGCAGCAACACCAGCCCTTTCGGCGACGCCGGTACCGCGTCGGATGCCGTGGCGGCGATGACATCCGTAACCGGTCCTCCCCCGCCCAGCAGCGCCGACGCCACCAGTGCCACGAGCCCGGCGGGTACGGCGTACTTCAATCGACTGCGCACCGTGCCGCCGATGTCCACGCGCTGTGTGCCACTCGAGGCGATGGTGGTATCCGAGACCGGCGACATCGAGTCACCGAACGTCGAGCCGGCGAGCACCGCGCCCATGAGTGCCGCCGGCATGGCACCAGCCGCCCCGCCCGCAGGATACAGAATGGGACCGCACAGCAGGATCGTGCCGAAGCTGGTGCCGGTGGCCGTCGACACGATCGCGGTCGTGAGGAAGGTTGCGGCCACATACGCCCCGCCGCCGAGTCCCACGGTGCGCGAAGCCCAAGCGAGCCCCGTGACCAACCCACCGGCGCTCAACACGGCGCCCATCACCCCGGCGAACAGCCACGCGCACAGCATCACCATCACCACGCGCTCGCTCATGCCATCCAGCATCGCCTCGGCATACCGCTCGCGGTCCTTGGCCAGCAGCAGGCCCAGAGTCAGCGCGCCCAGCAAGATCGGCCAGAACCCCTTTTCGTCGGGCGCGCCGTGCAGCGCGAGCCACGCCACGCCGCCGAGGAACGCGGCGAAGGGGGCGAGCGCTCCGGCAAGTCCGCCGTGGAACGTGAGCGGCGCCGGGGTCGGGGCAGGGGAGGGCGATGGGTTTGGCAAATGGTGTGACATATGGCAGGAGAAGGTCGTGTGGCGCTATCGTTCGCGCCATGTCTGAGACCAATCAGGGACCCGCGCGGGAGGCGGCGCCGCCCACGCGCGACGATGCCTTCACGCTGTTCGATCTGCGGGTGGAGGTCATCGCCACCGAACGGCCCATGGTGTGCAACCATCAGGCGGGCGACTTCTTCACGCTGCGCGGCGAGAACCTCGCGTTCCCGGCGGGGCAGACGTTTCCGCTCTATCCGCTGGCCGCGCTGCTGCCGCTGTTGCCGGCCAAGCAGCGTCCCACGCATCCGAACGACTGGATGACGACCGACGCCGAGATCGCCTGTCCCGACCCGTTCTGCGGTGGGCGGTTCCGGATCACCCGGACGGGCACCACGACGTTCCGTCATGCCGACGTGACGCTGGTGCCGCTGCCGCCCGAGGGTGAGTCATGAGCGCGATGTCAGGCGGGTTCCACCATCCTCCCGTCCCCACCCGCGAACTCGCGCCCGGTTATGTAGTGCCCCGGCTCATCAAGGGCGGCTGGCAGTTGGCCGGCGGACATGGCAGCGTCGATCGCGCCCATGCCATCGCCGACATGGTGGCGTTCGCCGAGGCCGGCATCACGGCGTTTGACTGCGCCGACATTTACACGGGCGTTGAGGAGCTCATCGGCGAGTTCCTGCGCGGCTGGCATGAGCGCTACGGCCCGGCTGCGCCCACGATCCGCGTGCACACCAAGTGTGTGCCCGATCGCGACGCGCTGCCTA
>CANGXK010000041.1 GCA_947457715.1 Gemmatimonadota bacterium | reverse complement strand
GGCGAGTCTGCTGCGCCACATTCTGATCGGCTGCGGTGCGCGGTGCGTCGGCGCTGTCGATGGCCTCGAGCGTGGTCGACCGGCCGATCAGCTTGCCCAAGAGCGCCACCAAACCCGATTGGCCGTCAAGCGAGAAGGTCACCCCGAAGTCCGTTCGATACGGACTGAACGTGGCCGTATCCGATGCCGGATCCCCCTGAAACAAGTCGTACGACGTGCGGAAATCGAGCCCCGGCAGCAGATCGGTGCGGCCCGTCAGCGTGAACATCTTGTCGGTGAATCCGTTGCCGGTGGAGTCGGCCCGAATGAAGTCGTACGACAGCGAGGAGAAGTTCAGTGCCAGCAGTTTGATCTTCCTGCCCGACTCGGATGTCGAGTCCGCATTCGACTTGAGCTTCGCCTCGAGATTCGTGCTCAAGTTGAGCGAGACGCGGTTTTGCGCCAACGCGGAGAGGTAACCGACCCGCGTGCGGCCGAGCGCCTGCAGGTACTCGTCACTCACGTTGGCGTTCGGCGAATAGCTGTAGCTCACGCCCGGCGAGATGGAATGGCGGAATGCCGCAACCGATCCGATGCCGGGGAGCATGGCATACAATGTGGGCGAGGCGGACAGCGCATAGCTGAGTCGTTTCGACTGCTGGACCCACTTGCCTCCGCTGCGCTCCGTCCGCACGAACAGCCCCGATGCCCCATCGACGTTGTTCACCGAGACCGATGGCGACAGGTTCCACGTCCCCTGAAAAAAGCGCGGTAAGCCGAACGACGTGTTCCAGTCGAAGTTCGACTCGTACGTCTTCGCAAAGACGCGCGTGGACCGAATGGAGGTATCGCGGACGCCGATGAGCTCACGCTGCTCGGGGAAATCGCGATACTGATCGGACATGGTGAAGGAGTTGTTCCACTGCCAATCCCCGATCTTGATCGGCGTTTCAAAGCCGAACTGCATGTTGCGACGGCTCGCGCTGAAGCGGGCACTGTCGATGCCGCCGCCCGAGCGGATGTTGTACACGTACGGGAACTGCAATCCCTGATCGATCTTACTCTGCCCAGTGACGGCGAGGCGCAACGACGGCGTCCACGAGAACGGTCCGCCGGCCAGCGTGCCCGCCGTGACGTTGAGCGACGGAAAATCCATGTCGACCTGCGTCCGCCCCGGATACTGCACCCGGCTTCCACCGACGTTGATCTGCGCCGGCCCAATCTTCGTCTGATAGTTGAGCTGCGATCGGATCGTCGCATTCTGCGCCGTCGGGTTGATCGTCGACTGACGCTGGATGCGCGTGTTCTGCACCCAGTTCAGTCGGGCCGTCAGTCGCGTGGTACGCGAGAAATCCTGATTGTGATTCCAGGTGACCGAGGTGTTGGTCGTGCCGTTCCGCTGCGCCAGATACGATACCGCCGTCTCCCCGTTGATAAACCGGTCGACCCAGTTGTAGCGCAGTTCGGCGTTGCTGCGCAGGAACCCCGGGTCCTGCTCGGTATTGCGCGCGCCCGATCGCCAGTCGAACGACGCTTCGGCGTTCATGTAGTCGCTGATCGCCAGGAAGTAACCGATGTTCGAGATCGTCCGGCGATATGACGGGCTGTTGCGAAACAGCTCGGCGATGCCGAAGTTCGGCGTCAGCAGTCCGCTGCGGCGACCGCTCCGCACGTCCTGGAAAAAGAACGGAATCCAGAACACGGGCACCTCGCCGATGTACAGCACGCCGGGGCGCGCCACCATCACGTTCTCGGACACGAACTTCATGTCCTTCGTCGTGAAGTGAAAATGCGGTTCGGCGTGATCGCAGTACGTGAACGACCCGTTCTTGGCGAACACGATGTGCCGGCCGCTCACGAGCGAGTCGGAAATGATCGTGCCGCGCTCGGCGCTGAGGAAGAGACGCTGTCCCGAGGTCACCGAGGTCGAGAACGCGCCCGTGACGCCCTGCTTCGACTGGAGGTCGTACTCGATGCGGCCTTGGGCGATGAAGTCGTCGGCATCCTGCTGTTGCGGATCCCGCAACAATACCGTATCACCGATCGCGACCACGCGCTTGGTCGAATCGGTGTAGACGATCGAGTCGCCGATGATCATCGTGGCATCACGCTGCACCGCGGACGGTTTGCCCTTGAGAATCAGGGCACTTGAGCGCGCGTTGAAGAAGACCGTGTCGCCTTGGTACTGCACCGTGCGATACCCCTTGCGATCGAGGAGTGCACGCATGGCCGAATCGGGCGGTGTCCAGTTGAACACCTCCCGATCCCGGCTCAGCGGCGCGATGCTGTCCTGCCCCCCCGCCTTGCCGTCGGGCGTGGGGCGCACGGGCGTCGGGCGCTGCGCCTGCAGTGGCGCAACGAACAGTGCGGAGGCGAGCCCGAGGCTCAACACCGCCATCCCAACCGAGAACCGCCGGCCATCACGCATCGCCCGACGGCTCACTCGTCCCCGGACGCAATCCGTCGTTCGCGGCGACGGCTGATGAACTTCGACACCGTGATCGAGACTTCGTAGAGCAGATACAGCGGGAACGTCAACGCGATCAGCGAGGTCGGGTCACTGCCCGGCGTGATGAGCGCCGCGGCGACGATGCAGCCGAGGAACGCGTGACGCCGGAACTTGGACAGATACTGCGGCTGCACGATGCCCATCGCCGACAGCAGGGCGATTACGATCGGCAGTTCGAAAATGGCGCCAAACGCCAGGCACATGGAAATCACGAAGCTGACGTATTGATCGACCGTCTGCATGATCTCCACGGAGCCGCTCTGAAAGCTCATGAAGAAGCCCAGCGTTACGGGCAATACGTACATGAACGCGAGCGCCATGCCCGCCAGGAACAGCACCGCCGCACCGATCAGCGCCGGAATCACGGCTTTCTTCTCGTGTCCATACAACGCCGGCGACAGGAATCCCCACACCTGCCACACGATGACCGGCGACGCGACGATCAAGCCGAGGGTGATCGAGGCATCCATCACGATGTCGAACAGGTCGCTGACGTGCGTGACCATGAGCGGCTGCGTCAGATAGGGCTGAATCGGCCGTGACAGCAGGGCAATGACATCGACCTGCTTGGTGTAGAGCAGCGCGAACGACACGCCAACACCGAGGGCGATTGCCACGGCGCACCGGAACAGTCGCCAGCGCAGTTCTTCGAGGTGATCGAGAAACGGCATCTCCACATTATTACTGCTGGACATCAGCGGGGGCGTCCTGAACGCGCGGTCAGCGCAGCGTCTTAAGTTGATCGGCCGCGAGCTCGGCCTCGTTGCTGCGCGGATAGCGCGCGATGACCTGCTCCAGCAATTGGCGAGCCTGCGCAATGCTGCTCTGCTGGATTGCGAGCTGCGCGCGCTTGTAGAGTGCGGTCGGGGCCTTCTCTGAGGTGGGATGCACACTCGCCACCGCCGCGTACGCCGCATCGGCCGCCGGCAGATTCTTTTCCTTCGCGAACGACTCGGCGATCCAGAACTGCGCATCGGGCGCATAGTCGGAGGTCGGGTGGTTCGTGAGCAACTCCTGGAAGTAGGTCCGCGCGGTGGCGGTGCTGCCACGGGTGAGTTGATCGCGGCCATCCGTGTACAGCTGATTCGGGCCTGGCGCACGCGTCGGCACCGCACTGTCGGCTACCGCCGGGAGCGAGTTCCGCCCTGAGGCGGGCGGGAGTGTGCCCGCCGCCAAGGGTGCCGCTGGCGGAAGAGACGTCCGCGACTCGATTTCCGAGCGGAGCCGCGCAATCGTAGCCTGACTCTGCCCCAGCAACGCCTGCACCTGCAGCATCTGCTCCCGGATGGAGCGCATCTCCCCGCGGACATCACCCTGAATGCCGACGGTGCGAGCGCTCACCTTTGCCAGCGAATCACTGGCAACGGTGAGCATCCGGATGGTCTGCGTCAGCGCTTCGCGCAGCTCCAGCTGGTGCTTGAGACTTTCTGCGCGCAACGAAGCGATGTCGCTCTGCACGAGTCGCACATCACCGCGCGTGGCAAAACACCCCCCCATGGCGGCCAGTGCCACCAGAGGAAGCAGCCGCCACACCCGGAAGCGCAGCGTGTGCCGAAGTCCGAGTGCGGCGGCGCGCATCACTCGGCGCGCAGCTGATCGCCGCCGGCGATGATCTCGAATTCATCACGACGGTTGCGCGACCACGCCTCTTCGGTCGTCCCCTGCACCGCCGGACGCTCACGGCCGAACGACGCCGTTTCGATGCGCGACGCATCGATGCCGCGGTCCGTCAGGTAGCGCTTGGCGGCTTCGGCACGACGCCGGCCGAGGGCAATGTTGTACTCATCGCTGCCGCGCTCGTCGCAGTGCCCCGCGATGCGGATCTTCACGCCCTGATTGGCGTTGAGCACCGAAAGCTTCGCATCGAGATTCGCTTTGGCGTCGTCGCGCAGTTCGTCTGCGTCATACTCGAAGTAGATCGTCTCGAGCAACCGTGCACGGGTTGCGGCCAGCTTCGTGCGGTACTCTTCCATCGTGTCACGCGCGGCCGGCGTGCTTGGCGATGGACGCGTCGGCTCTTGCGCAACGGCGGGCGTATCCGCTTGCGGCGCGATGGCCACCGGCTTCTTCCGGCAAGCGCCAAGCACCAGCGAGGTGGAGGCCAGCACCAGGACCAGACGAGACACACGCATCATGTCGGAAAACTCCGAAGGGTAGAGTGAAAAAAGTGGGAACTACTGCGACAACAAACGCGGCGACCAGGCGGACAGGCGCGCTTCGGACCCGAAGGTGAGTTGGCGCGATCGTCCGGTTTCAATGTCCACGATCCACAACTGTCGGGTCCCGCTGCGCGTTGAGGAGAAAACAATGTGCCGGGAATCCGGTGCCCACGAGGGGTCGTCGTTCCGGCCATCGTTCGTCACCTGACGCACGGCCTGATCGCGCAAGTTGATGGTCATGATCTGGAAGGTGCCGCCATTCCGCGACTGAAAGGCGACGAGGCGACCATCGGGAGACCAGTCCGGCCCCGCACGATAATCGCGATCGCCGAACGCGGAGGCGGTCAGGAGCTCCACGTTCGTTCCATCCAGATCGCTAATATACACTTCGGGATGCCCCGAGCGGTCGGACATGAAGGCGATTCGCTGACCATCAGGACTGAAGGTTGGCTGCGCGCTTGCCCGCCCACGCCCGACCGTGATGCGACGCGGCGTTCCCCCCTCGATCGGCAGGGCGTACAGGTCCATACCGGTGTCCGCCCCCCGCGCATAAACGACCGTGCGGCCGTCCGGTGCAATTGCGGGAGAACTGTGCTCGATCCCCGACGCGGACGCCAGCAGCCGCTGCGAGCCGGTCGCGAGATCCGTCAACATGATCGGGTTCCGAACACCGTCGAGCACACTGTACACGAGCCCACGCCCGCCCGGCAGCCACTGCGGTGACATGCCACTGGGCGTCACCGGTGTCACATTTGCCCGATCGGTATCCACTATCCACACGCGGCCACCACGGGTGAACGCGATGCGCGTCTGCGCGATGCCCCGTTGCCCAGTGATCCACTCCTCGACCGCATCGGACACGCCGTGCATCGCCGATCGCCATGCCGGCGACAAGGCAGGCGTCGGGAGCGGAAAGTCCTTGGTGTTCAGCACAGCCTTCTTCGATACGTCGTGCAAGGTCACGCGGACCCCCCCCGACGGCAGCAAGAGGGGCTGTACGATCCCGTCCACGCCGAGTTTCGACCACAGCACATAGTTCGGCGGACCGGTTACCGCCGGGGCGCTCGACGTCGACACCACGTTGAAGCGATCGCTGTAGTCAAAATCCCGCGCGAGGATCGTGGCCACCGAGTCCCCGGTCACGCCCGTCACCGGCAGCACGATCAGCGAGGTCTTCTGCCCCGCCACGTAGCGCGTGCTGAGGCTCACGCCCGGCGACGGCACCTGCGCCGAGGCGCGAGACGGCGCCACGCCGACAGCGGCGACGATCGCACAGGCGAGCAGCCCGGTGAGCAGCCGGGTCTTGCCTCGACGGCGCGAGGGCGTTGAGGGGCACCGTGTGGGGAAGGACGTTCTCAGTGGCATGCGGTCAGTTGGGTCGCAGAGCATAATCAAATGTGAAGTACACGATCAGCACGTCGTCCGTCCATCCCGAAGGGAGTGGACCGAAACCACGCGTCGCGCCGACCGCTTCGATCGCGCCCATCGCGTCGAGGTCATAAATGCGATCACCCGATCCCTTCACCACGTCGATGGCCGTCACCGAACCATCCCGACGGATCGTGAATTTCACTTCGGATACGAACGCGGCCGACACACGGCGCGGCGTCCAGTTCAGCGTCAACTGCCGAACAATGTTCGTGAGATACCCGGGATACGGGAACTCGATCCCGCCAATTTTCACGTTTGCCACATCGGCCCCTTTGCCGCCCTGCGCACCGGCACCGGCCTTCGGAGCGGTGGCCGATGGCGCGGCCGTCGGGGACGCCGATTTGGCACCCGCCTTCTTCGTGCGCGCGGTCGACGGCGTCGCCTTGGGCGAGGGCATCACCTTTTTCGCGGTCGATGTCTTCGGCACCACTTTTTCCTCGGGCACGCGCTCAGCGCCGGCGATGTCAGGGGCCTGCGCCGGAGGCTGGGCGGCGGGAGTCACCACACCGGCCTGACGCGGACCCGGTGGTGCGCCCACCAACTCCACGCGATACACCGGCGGACGCGACGCCTCCGCCCGCGAGCCCCACCACAGCGCAGCCGCGACGAGCGCAAGGTGCACCGCCGCGGAGAAAGCGATGCCACGCCCCAGTGTCGTCGGCCCCGCCATCGTCGGTGACAGGCTCACCGATTGCCGTCTGGTTCGGCGACGAGCCCGACATCCGTGATGCCTTTGGCTTTCATCGCGGCAATGATCCGCACGACGGTTCCATACGGCACGGCTTCATCGGCGCGGAGATACAAGCCGCCGCCCCCCTTCTTGTCCGACAAGGCTTTAATACTGCCCGCAAACTCGTCGAATGAGAGCCTAGTCTCATCGATGAAGATCTGGCCTCGGCGATCGACCGTGATCACGAGGCCGTTCTTCGGCTCCAAGGGAGCCACGTCGGCGGTGGGCAGCGCGATGTCCACACCGCCCTGCATGATCGGCGCGGTGATCATGAAGATGATCATGAGCAGCATCATGACGTCGATCAGCGACACGACGTTGATTTCGGCGTTGACGCCAGCGCGCTCACGACGGCGGCCGCGACGCATGCTCAGATCCGCCCTTCGCGCACCATCAGCGCGATCAGTTCCGAACCGAAGCCTTCCAGCGCGTCATCGAAGCGATTCAGCCGCGACGCGAAGACGTTGTAGGCAAACGCCGCCGGAATCGCGACCGCAAGCGCCGCCGCCGTCGCCATCAGCGCGGTGCCGATACCGGGCGCCACGGCCTGAATGTTGCCCGAGCCCTTCTGGCCGATACCGACGAATGCTTCGATCACACCCAGTACCGTTCCAAAAAGGCCGATGAGCGGGCTTACGCTGCCAACCGTGGCCAGCCATGGGATGTACTGCCCGAGATCCTCGCGCGCCTTCGAGCCCTCGGCGTCGAGCACCAGCCGCAAGGCTTCGACCTGTGATCCCGACAGTCGCGCGGTCCGATCGTTGGTGGCCCCCAGAGCCGGCTTGGTGTCGTTGAGGAACGCCACCGCGCGCGCGAACACCGCCGTAAACGCACTCGGCTTGGCCCGCTGCGCGATGAGCATGGCGTCATCCATCCCGCGGGCACGCTCGAACTCCAACACGAATGCCCGCCCGTTCGTCTCGGCCGTCTTGAAGCCCCGCCACTTGGAAAACATGATCGCCCACGAGAGCAACGACAGCACGACGAGCAATGCGAGCACACTCTTCGTGACGGGATCGCTAGTGATCAGCATACCGAGCATGGACGACGGCAAGGCGTCCTGCGGCCCCGCAAGTTGCAGCATGGCGAATAGCCCCACTGACGGCGTCACGCCTGCGGCCCCAAACGCGCGCGACGATCGGCGAAGAAGCGGAACGTGCGCTCGAGTCCTTCGCGGAGGGCGACCTGCGGCGTCCACCCGAGGGTCGCCTGTGCCTTCGCCGTATTCAACGCCGAGCGGGCCAGCTCGCCGGCACGCGCGGGGGCATACTCGATCGGTGAACTGGCGGCGGACACCGCACAGAGCGTTTCGGCGAGCGTGTTCACCGTCGTCTCGATCGACGTGCCGATGTTGAACGCGCGGGCGTCGAGCCGTCCGCGAGCCGGCAGATCGGCGGTCGCCGCCGCGAAGTTGGCACCGGCAACATCGCCCGCATACACGTAATCACGCGTCTGCGCACCATCACCGAACACGGTGAGCGCGCGGCCATCGAGCAGGCGGTTGCAGAAGATCGCCACCACACCGGCCTCGCCGTGCGGATTCTGACGCGGGCCGTACACGTTCCCGTATCGCAGGGCCACGTTATCGAGTCCGTGCACGCGACCATAGTACGCCAGGTAGTACTCGACCGAGAGCTTCGCGATGCCGTAGGGTGCCTCGGGATCTTTGCTGTTCGACTCGGCGCTCGGCGGCGGATCGAAGTCGCCGTACAACGCGCCGCCGGTCGATGAAAGGATCGTGCGTGTCGGATGCCCGCCCGCGCGCACCGCCTCCATGAGGTTCAGCGTGCCGAGAATGTTGCGCGCGGCGTCGAAGACGGGATCGAGCACGCTGCGGCGCACGTCGATCTGTGCAGCCAGATGACACAGCACATCGAACTTTCCGTCCCGAACGAGCGTCGCGGCCTCCGGCGTCGTGATATCGCCCCGCACGAAGCGAGCCCCCGACGGGATGTTTTCCTCATGACCGCTCGACAGATCATCGAGAATGGTGACGTCCCATCCTTCGGCCAAAAACCTGTCCGCGACATGGGATCCGATGAAGCCTGCACCGCCCGTCACCACGACCGTCTTTGCCATGCCGTTCGCGTCCTGTGTTCAATGGGGGAATTGGCCGTCGCCCGGGCGACTGCCGGGCCCTCGTTGGGACGAGGAAACTCTCCCAATGTACACACCTGCCGACGCCCACGGAGACATCCGGCTGAACCGTCGCGTACCGCCGCCGGGAGGTCCCGGCGGCGGACACCACGGATCGTCGAGCAACTCAGAACGGTAGATCGTCGTCCTCGTCTTCCAGCGCTCCCGGGAAGTCTCCGAACTCCTCCTTCCCGGCAGATGGCGCGGCGGCCGACTTCGGACGCGCCGACGGCGCAGCGCGGCGCGGCGCGCTGTCCATCTCATCACCGCCACCGCCGCCTGCACGACCGCCGAGGAGCATCAGCTCCTTGACCTTGATCTCGGTGGTGTAGCGGGTCTGCCCATCCTTGTCCTGCCACTGGCGGTACTCGATCTCACCTTCGACGTAAATCTTCTCGCCCTTCTTCACGTATTTCTCGACCACGTCGGCCAGTCCCGAACCGCGTGCGCTGTTCCAGACGACGCAGCGATGCCACTCCGTCTTCTCCTGCTTGGCGCCCGCCTGGTCCGTCCAGTTGCGGCTCGTGGCAAGCGAGAACTGCGCGACGCGTGTTCCGCTGCCGACAGTGCGAATTTCAGGATCCGATCCGACGTTGCCAATCAGAATGGCCTTGTTCAGGCTGCGACTCACGGTGCCTCCTCGAAGAGCGGTGGTATTGGGTGTCGGTTAAGCTAGGAGGGAGGTCCGACCAAACCAAACCCGAATCCGGCACGTTGGACTATTCGAACGCCGTCGCATCGCGACGCAGGACCAAGGCGTCTTCCACCGGGTGGCGGTAGTACCCGCGGCGACGGCCAACGGCTGAAAATCCGCGCGACGCGTAGAGCGCTCGCGCGGCCACGTTGGACTCGCGAACCTCGAGAAACATGGCCCGTACCCCAGCCTCGGTTCCGGCGGCAATGGCGTCATCCAGAAGCCTCGCGCCGAGGCCCCGGCGGCGCGCTCCAGGGGCGACGGCGATGTTCGCAATCTCCGCCTCGTCAGCCGCTTGGAGCATGATGCAGTACCCGAGCACTTCGCCCGCAGCATCGACGGCCGTCGCCATGCGGGAAAACGGGTGCGACAGCAGCTCAGTGAACGATTTCGCCGGCCAGGGGTCGCCGAAGGCCAGCGCCTCAATGGAGGCCATAGCAGGCACGTCGTCCGGCTCCGTCTGCCGGATGACGCTGTCCGCGCCGATCATCGTGCGTCGAGCGTCGGCAACGGCGTACCGTGCGACGCTTCCCATTTGACCTGCGCCTCCGCCAACCGGCCGTACTGCGGCTCCCAAAGGTCCAGCGGGACGGCCGCGGCCCAACTCACCGGCGCAACACGTGAGAGATGCGCGGCCGAAGGCGTCACGATGCGTGCGGCCAGGTCCGGCGCCGCCGGGGACCGCACAGAGAGTCGTGGGCGTGCGCCGGCATACTCCTCCAGCTGGTCGATCGTCAGGCGCTGCAACGCACTACGCGAGTGTACCATTCCCAGGGCGTCGATCTCGACGTCCAGCACGTAGCGCTCACTCCGCAGCGCATCGCTGTGCACGACGCACAGGCCGGGCGGCAAGTGACCGACGGCATCCGCAGCGGCGAGCAGGAGCGACGACACTGAAAACAGCGGTACGCTGGCGCCGTGCGCGAGCCCTTTGGCAATCGCGGCGGCGATCCGCAACGACGTAAAGCTACCCGGACCGGCACCGCACACGACGCCCGACAGGTCCTGCGGAGAGCCTCCCACCTCGGCGAGAAGGGACTGCACCGCAGGAAAGAGGTGATCGTCTCGGCCAGCCCCCATCCCCACGGCTCGGTGCGCGAGCAGCAGGCCGCCGGCGATCAGCGCCACCGAGCCCGCCGCCGTGGAGGCTTCGAGCACCAAGAGGGGTGCCGAGGGCGTAGTGACAGCTACGGGGGCGGACGCGGGGGTGGACATACACAGAGTCTAGCGCGCCCACCGCGAGTTCCCCAGCCCCGACGGACACAGAACGCGCCGCCGTGAGCGACAGGACTCACGGTCCCGTCACCGCCGCCACAGCAGGGTTTTCGCAGCCCAGCGTCACCGCATGGTCGGTGCGTGAATTCGCAGTAATCGTCGATCGGCGTTTTCCTGGTCGTGGCCGAGCACGACATGAATCGTGTCGCGAGGCAGCGTGTTCACCGCGCGATCAGGCCACTCGACCAATAGCACCGGTGAGGTCTCGACCAGTTCGCCCCACCCCAGCGTCTCAAGTTCGGCGTCCGACCGGAGTCGGTACAGATCGGCGTGCACCACTGGCCCGCGTGGCGCGTCGTACTGCTGAATGATCGAGAAGGTGGGACTGGTAACCGCCT
>CANGXK010000040.1 GCA_947457715.1 Gemmatimonadota bacterium | reverse complement strand
CGCGCACGCCGAGGGTGAGGCGCAGCCGCTCCCCGAGGCGCGAGGTGGCTTGCGTGTACACCGCACCGCGCGTGGCGGTGAACGACGTGTCGCGCCGCAACGGCTGCTCCACGAATGACGCATCGCGGCGGAACGCACCCGGCACGGTGAGGTCATAGCGCAGGTCGGAGCCGTACTTGGCCACCACGCCGGTCTCGAGCTCAACGCGCGGGGCGAGCTGCCACTGTAGATCGGTGCGCAACGACTGCTCACCTTCGGTGGTGTTGGCGGTAAAGGCCACCGTGGGCTCGCGCCCGGGACCTCCGGAGTCGTTCTGCGTGGTGGTGTAGCGCGTGAACGTGCGCCCCAGCGTGGTGGTGAGCAGCCCCTTGGACAGCGTGCGCTGCCAGATCAGCCCTGAAAAGTATTGATCCTGCTGCGGTGCAACCACACGCGAGTTCTCGAAGCGATTCTCCTCGGTCTCGTTGTTGAACGTGACCGTGCCCTGTGCCCCGATGAGCACCGCCGACAGTTGATCGCGCGACGACGGCCGCCACACGGCCTTGCCCGTAAGATCGCGGTAGCTCGGGATGAAGCCGAAGCCCGCGGCCTTGAAGATGAAATCGAGATAGCTGCGCCGCACGCCCAGCAGGAACGACCCGCGCTCGCCAAGGGGCCCTTCCACGTAGGCGCCGCCTCCGGTGGCCGAGATGTTCACGGAGCCGCTGATGCGATCGCGCGAGCCCTCGCGCAGGCGGATCGAGGTGACGCTGGCCGTGCGGTCGCCGAAGCGCACGCCGAAGCCGCCGGCCGACAACGCGGCGTCCTCGACGAAGGCCACGTTGATCAGCGATAGCGGGCCGCCGGTAGAGCCCTGCGTGCCGAAGTGATTGATGTTCGGCACTTCGATGCCATCGACCGTGAACAGATTCTCGAACGGCGCCCCGCCGCGGACGACGAGGTCGTTGCGCCCTGCACTGGTGACGCCGACACCGGGCAGCACGCTCACGGCGCGCACCACGTCTTCCTGCACACCCGGCGCGCGGCGCACTTCCTCGGCGCCAAACCGCTGCGTGGACACCGGAAACGACGCCGGCGGCAACGGCGGGAAATAGGTCGGCGCCACGGTCACCGATGCGAGCTCGGTGGCGACCGGCGTGAGTTCGATCACCACCTCGGTGCTACGGGCCGTGCTGACCACGATGTCGCTGCGCACGACCGGGGCGAAGCCGAGACGGCGCACCTCGAGGCGCGTGACGCCGACCGGGACGTTGGGGAGCACGAAGCGGCCGACCGAGTCGGAAAGCGCCGCCATGCGCGTTCCGGATGCGGTGGCCGGGAGTTGCACCACGACGCCGGGAATCGCCTCGCGGGTGGCCGCACTGACGACGCGGCCGGAGATGGTGCCGGTGGGCTGTGCCACGACGGCAGCAGGGGCGACGACGGCCAGCGCGAACAGCGCGAGCGTGATGATTCGTACTCGCGACGAAACGACGGACAGGGTGCGCATCACGGTAAAGTACCCGAAGCCCGAAAACGATCCCAGCGGGACCTTCCCCCACGGCCGCGCTCGGTACGATCATTCGCCGCAGTATTCGTCGTCCCTCTCTCCGGGAGCCCCTTCGGGATGTCCTACGCCGCTCGTCATGTCCTTCCGGGCATCGTGCTCGCCGCCCTGCTCTCGCCAGGCTATCCGACCGCGCTGCCGGCACAGGCCGCCACGCAACGTCCCCATGTGAGCATCATGGTGAGCGGGGCGGTGGACACCCGCACAGCGTCGCACAACGAGACGATCGACGGCGCGTTCCGCACCCTGGCCATTCAGGTTTCGAGGCCGCTGTTCAGCATGCGGGGGGTGCACATCGCGTGGCTTGGCGAGGTCATGCCGGCGATGCTGGTGACGGCCGGGGCGCCGCCCAATCGCGTGCCGACCCCGGCAACCAATCCCGGGGAGGCCAACGATCCGCGACGCTTGTCGCGCTACGCGATCCGCGACGTATATGGCGTGGGCTTCGCGCCGTTAGGAGCGGAAGCGGCGTTTTCACTCGGCGAACAGACACACGCGCTGTTTAACGTAACGTCGGGCGTGGCGTGGTTCTCGCGCGTGGTGCCGTACGGCAAGGCCACGCAGGCCAACTTCACCGTGGCGCCGGGGCTTTTTCTTGAACGTCGCATCGGCGAGCGACAGGCGCTGGCGGTGGGATATCAACTGCATCACTTGTCGAATGCCAGCATGGGTGGTGCGAACCCCGGCATGAACTCGCACATTTTCTCGGTGCGGGTGTCGAAGCTGCGATGAAAAACGGGGCCCGGCAATAAATGCCGGGCCCCGTTTCGTATTTGGCTTTTGTCGCACACCGCGCGCTTACGGAACGATCACCCGGGGCTTGGCCGGACGCGTGCCGTTCAACCGCGGGCGCGGGCCGTTGCCGACTTCCACCACGAGTTCCTTGATGTAGTTCGCGATCTTCGCATAGTGCGGATAGTCGATGAACTCCGGCTCGTCGCTGCGCTGGTGGTAGTCGCCGTGCAGTCCGGTAAAGAAGAACGCGATCGGTACGCCCTGCTGCGCGTAGTTGAAGTGATCGCTGCGGCCGTAGATGTTGTTGTAGCCGCTCCACGCAATCGGCTCGTCGAACTTGTAGTCGAATGTGAGCGGATTCGCCTGGCGTTTGTTCACCGTCTGTACCGTTTCGCCCAGATCCTTCGAGTCGAAGAACGAGCCGACGACGCCCACGTAATCCGGTCCGCCGCCCGGCAGATCCTCGGCGCGGCCACGACCGATCATGTCCACGTTGAGCTGTGCCACCACGGAG
This sequence comes from Gemmatimonadota bacterium, assembly GCA_947457715.1. The sequence goes on along the minus strand of CANGXK010000040.1, from coordinate 8,807 downwards.
TCGATGGGCACCGTGGGATTGCGCGTGAAGAACGCCGAGCCCACGAGGCCACCCTCCTCACCGGTGTGCCAGATGAACAGCGTGGAGCGCTTGGGCTTGACCGGCATCGCCATCATCGCTTCGGCGATCTCCAGCACGCCCATCGAGCCCGAGCCGTCGTCGTCGGCCCCATTGTTGATCGAGTCGAGACGCGCCTTCGGATGCACCCTGCGGATGCTGTCCATGTTGACGCGGATCTTCGTCAGGATATCCGGACCGAGCCCCTGCATGTTGTTCGCCAGCAGCAGCTTGTTCTTCTCGATATTGAAGGCGCGAATCGAGTCCTTGTCCACCGGCGTGGTGATGCCCACGTGATCGTTGTGGGCGCCGATGGCCACGTACTGATGCTTCAGCACGGGATCGCTGCCCGGCACGACGGCGACGACGTTGCGGGCCCATTCGGTGGGCAACTCCACGAACTCGAGCGACGCCGTCACGGTGCCGCCCTTCATTCCCGCGGCCAGTCCATCGATCGACGTGCGATTGAACAAGCGCGCGGCGGCGTCACGGGTGAGGCGAAGCGCCGCCTGCGGCAGGGCCGTCGAGAGTTGCTGCTTGAGCAGCGCGATCGAATCGACCGGCCCCGAAGCGGCCGCGGCACCGGCGGCACCCAATGGCGCGCCACGTGGCGTGGCCACGGCCGTCGCAACGGTCGGATCGTTCAGCGCCACGCGCTGCGCCAAAGTGAGCGCATCGAGATCGATCGTGGCCACCGCCGCGGCTTCCTCGAAGCGTGAGCGGGGCGGGGCCGCGCCACCGCGCACGGCGAACGCCTGTCCCTGTCCGCCGCGCGGTCCGCCGGGGTTCGGGAGCAGCACGACGAACTTTCCGGCCGCGTCGGCGGCCGAGATCTGCGTGGCGGAGTCGCCCTGCGTTCCGCCGAACACCACCTGCGCACCGGCGATCGGCCGCGGCGCGCGCTGCCCCGGGATGGCGACGAAATCCGCGTTCCAGATGATCGGATTGCCGTCCACCGTGAGGCGCGAATGGTCGGTGAACTTCCGCAGGTGGTACGGCAGCACCTGAAAGTACGTGCCGTTGTCCCCCCCGGGGAGCAGGCCGAGGCGCTGGACCTCGGTGGCAATCAAGTCGGTACCCTTCTTGTTGCCGACCCGGCCCACCTGACGGCCGAGCATGGAGTCGTCGGCAAACTGGTAGAGCCGGATCTGCAGATCGCGCACGTCGATGGCCGCCTTGGTCGGCGCCGGCTTGAGCGTGGCGGGATTGCCGTACTGGTTGGTCTTGGCCGCCCCCTGCGCGGACACCAGCGCGGGAAGGGTGACCAGGCCGCACACGGTGGCAGCGAGGGACAAGCGGGCGAGCCCGAAGGATCGCATGGTTGCTCCAGGGGAGAGTTGAGAGAGGGCGGGACTACGGGAAGAATACGTGAGGCGGACACGCAGTGTTCAAGCGATGGACGTGGGAGAGGCGGGGGGGCCGGCTGCGGGCCATATTGGGCGTCGACCCCTTCCCGGACATGCGCATGCGGCTGATGGTCCCGATTCTCTTACTTGCGGCAGGCACTCAGCTGAGTGCGCAGGCGCCGATCCCGCCCACGACGTACGAGCTGCTGCGGGCCGAACATCTGCGCGGCACGGACATGCGCAGCATCGATGCGGCGCTGTTGAGTGGTGATACGGTGCGGCAGCGGCTCGCCGTGCGGGCGATCGGGCGCTTCGAGCAGCTCCCGCTCGAGGCGAAGCTCGTGCCGCTCCTCACCGCGCGTGCGGTGTCGGTGCGACGGGAGGCGATCAACGCGCTGGGACAGATCCGCTCGCGGTATGACCTCGCGGCGCTGCTTGGCAGCGAACGCGATCCGTCGGTGCGCGCAGTGATCTACGAGACGATGGGGCGCGTGCCGAAGGAGATCGGTGTGCCGCCCGATGCCGTGGCGGCGACACATGCCGCGACCGCGCAGCGACTCGCGGACGGATTGCGCGAGCGGGACGCCGTGGTGCGCGCCGGTGCCGCCCGCGGCCTCGAAGCACTGTTCCGGCGCACGGCGCGCGCCCACGCACCGGTTGCCGCCCTACTCGACGTGATCCGCGACGTGGTCCGCACCGACAGCACGTCGGACACTCGGCAGCTGCTGTTGCTGGCGCTCACGGCGGCCAACGACCGGGATGCGGCCACGGTGGCGGTGGCGCTGCGCGACACGAGCCCCGAGGTGCGCCGGGTGGCGGTGGCGCTTGGGAAAGTCTGGGTTGACGACAAAGCCCCGATGGTGCGCTGGCAGGCGCTCCGCGTGGCAGGCACCTGTGCGCGTGCCGCGGCTCACGTGCGCGACGCCAGCGAACATGTGGCCTTGCTCGCGATCGACCTCCTGGGTGAGCTCAAGTGCGCCGACGCCGCGTCGATCGCGGCCCTCGACGCTACAAGCGACGCCAAACGTGTATGGCGTCATCAGGCGCATGCCGCGGTATCGATGGCGAAAGTGGCACCGGCCCGTGCGCCGGCGGTCGTGCAGCGACTCGCCACATCGAGCACGTGGCAGGCACGCGTGTACGCCGCCGATGCCGCCAAGCTCCTGAAGGACAGTGCGACACTGCGCACGCTGGTGCTCGACCGGGAACCGAACGTCGTGATCGCCGCCATGACCACGCCCGAGCAGGCCTTGCGTGCGCTCTCCAGCAATCACGCCGGATTGGTGCTGGCGGCAGCCAAGCAGTTGAAGGGCTACACCGGCCTGAAACGCGCGCTGCCGCAGCTGCTGGCGGCCTTCGATCGCTTCACGGCAATGCAGCGGGCCACGATGCGCGATCCCCGCGTGGCGCTGCTGGAGCGCATCGACGAGGTAGTCGATGTATCGACCGTGGTGTGGATGCGCGAGCGCCTGCGCGATGTAGATCCGGTGATCGCCGCCAACGCCGCACGGGCGCTGTCGAAGCTCGTGCCGGAGCCGGTCCAGGCGATCACGCAGGAGTACGTGCCGCCCGCGTTTCCGGGTGCCGAGCAGCTGCGCGGCCTCGAGGGGGCGACGGCCACGATGCGACTGCGCGGCATCGGTGACGTGGAGCTCGCGCTGCGCTTCGAGGATGCGCCGATGGCGGTCCACACCTTCGTCACGCTCGCCAGCGCGGGGAAGTTCAACGGCCTCACGTTTCATCGCATCGTGCCCAACTTCGTGATTCAGGGCGGCAGCCCGGGCGCCGATGAAGTGGACCCGATCACGGACACCTTTATGCGCGATGAAGTCGGACTGGCCCGCAACACGCGGGGCAGCTTCGGCATCAGCACGCGTGGCCGCGATACCGGCGACGGGCAGATCTACGTGAACCTCGTCAACAATTTCCGCCTCGACCACGATTACACCGTGTTCGCCAACGTCACGCGCAGGCTCGACCTGATCGATCGTGTGCAGGAAGGCGACGTGATCGAGTCGATCACCGTGCGCCGCGCCACCACCTCCACTCCCCGCCGTCCGTGATCCTTCCGTCGATTCTCTCGCCGCTGCTGCTCGCGGCCTCGCTGGCCACGCAGGCAGCCGTTCAGCCGGACAGCACCGGGCTTCGCGGCGCGCGTCAGCCGGCCACGTCGCCCAGTGGTGCGCTGGTATTCGCCCACGACGGACAGCTGTATCTGCAGCGTGGGCCCGGATCGGCCATGGTGCGCCTCACCAGCGGATCGGCGTGGCATCGCGATCCCGCCTGGACCGCCGACGGCAGCGCCATCGTGTACGCGTCGGATTCCACCGGCAACTACGATCTGTGGCGCCTGCCCGTGGGAACGACCGGCACGGCGGTACGACTCACCACCAGTGCGGCGCATGAGATGGCGCCGAGTGTCGGCCCCGATGGGCGCATCGCATTCGTGCGGGGCAGCGGTGGTGCCACGCGGGTGTGGCTGCGTGATGCCGACGGCACCGAGAAGCGTCTCTCGAGCACCGAGCAGACGGAGCGCGCACCAAGGCTGTCACCCGACGGCACGCGCATCGCCTTCATCGTGATCAACGAAGCGGGCCGCCGCGTGGTCGTACGCCCGGTGGCGAATGGCACGTCGACCACGGCGAGCAGCGATGCCACGGTTGAGGCGCTCGACTGGTCGCCCGATGGGCGACTCGCGATCTCGATGCGCAGCGGCGTGTATGCTGTGGCGCCTGACGGCGCGTACAGCAATCTCGTGTCGAAGACGCACGGCGACGTGGACTGGTCGCCCGACGGCAAACTCATCACGATCGCCGAGTATGCCGAGGTGGTGGTGAGCTACAACGGCGATCCCGATCGTGGACTCGACCGCAGCGCGACCGAGCGATTTGCCGGTGCGGCCTCACCCGCGAGTGGTGGCATGATGGTGCGGGTTCCGGCACCGGCGGCGCCTGATGCCGGTCGTGCGGCCGCGGTGACGGCCGTGCCCGTTGCGCGCGCCGAGCGTAACGCGGCCGCCTTCGACCGACTGTGGGAGCGACTGACGCGCACCTACTTCAGCGGAGCCGACGCCACATCGCGTCGCGCGCAGTGGGAGGCCGTGCGCACGTCGCATCGCCCGCGCGCGATCGCGGCCACCAACGACAGCGTGCTGCAGCAGGTGCTGTACGAGGCGCAGCAGGCGCGCCCGGCCCTGCGCGCCGATGCGACGGGACGCGCGGCGGTGTCGAGCGCGCATCCGGTGTCCACCGAAGCGGGACTCGAAATCATGCGCCGCGGCGGCAACGTGATCGACGCCGCCGTGGCGGTGAGCTTTGCCCTCGGCGTCGTCGAACCCGACGCCAGCGGCATCGCCGGCTACGGCGAGATGGTGATCGCGCTCAAGGGTCGCGCCACGCCCACCGTGATCGAGTTCATGAGCCGCGTACCCGAAGAGGGCGGCCTCACGAACACGTCGCTGCTGGTGAATGGTCGGTATCCGAGCGACGGACCGGTGCTGGTGAATGTGCCGGGTACCGTGGCCGGCATGTACACGGCGTGGCAGAAGTACGGCAGCAAACGGGTGCCGTGGGCCGACCTGCTGGCCCCGGCCATTCGCGCCGCGCGCAACGGCTACGAAGTGAGCCAGGGACTGGCCACCACGCTGGCCACCGAACGCGAGCACTTCGCCAAGTACGAAGGCAGCCGCGCGCTGTTCTTCCGCAACGGACAGCCGCTCGTGGCCGGAGACACGCTCAAGAATCCCGATCTCGCGTGGGTGCTCGAGCAGATCGCCGCCAAGGGTGCCGACGGTTTCTACAAGGGCGAGGTGGCCACCAAGTGGGTGACCGATCTGCGCGGGAAGGGCAACGCGATGAAGCTGTCAGACCTCGCGCGCTACTTCGCGCCCGAGCGCGAGTCGATCAGCGGCACCTATCGCAACTACACGATCTACTCGAGCGCACCGCCGGTGAGTGGTGGCGCCGAACTGGTGGCGCGACTCAATCTGCTGGAGCAGTCACCTGCCCCGTCGCGCACGGGGAAGCGCTACACCGACGATCCCGCGTCGCTCCATGCCGCACTGTCCGCGTGGTTCCTCGTGCCGTCGTCGCGCAATCGCATCGCCGATCCGGCCATGTGGCCGATCGATGTGGCGCCCATCGTGGACAAGGACACGGCCCGCCTGCGCTGGCGCTGCTTCGATGCCAACAAGGCGCTCACGCCGGCGTCGGTGCGCGGTGACACGCTGCCCTGCTTGCCGAAGGCGACGCCCACGGTGGCGCCGGCCAAGCCGGCCAACTCACCGCTCGACATGGCCGCGGCAGAATCGCCGTGTGGCGACGAACACGCCGCCGAGATGACCGTCTGCCACGCGGCTGGCACGACATCGTTTGCCGTGGCGGACAACGAGGGCAATGCGGTGTCGGTCACGCAAACCCTCGGCACGTGGGGCGGCAACTTCTACGTCACGCCGGGGCTCGGCTTCCTGAGCAACGACAAGCTCACGAGCTACGGCACCGACGCCACGCAGTACGGCTCGCGCCTGCCCTTCGCGCGGCATGGCAGCACGCTGGCGCCGACGATCGCGTACAAGAATGGCAAGCCCTTCGTCGCGGTGGGGGCTGCCGGCAACGCGTGGATCACGTCGGCGGTGTATCAGACACTGCTCGGGGTGCTCGACTACAACCTGGGTCCGCAGGCGGCGCTGGAGTTACCGCGCTATCTGCCGGGCGGCGGCTTCGGCGGCGCACCGGCTGCCCCGGGTGGGGCCCCCTCGACGCCGGTGCCCTACACGTTGCAACTGGAAGACGGCTTCTCCCCCACGGTGATCGCACGGCTGCGCACGCTCGGCTACGACATCAACTTCGTGTCGCTGCCCGGTGAGCTGCGCGAAGGCTACGGCGCCGCCGTGCGCATGGACGGCAAGGCGGTCACCGCCGGCGCCGACCCGAGACGGGCCGGGGCGGCGGGTGCCATTCCCCGCACCAACAAGTCAGTGCGCAACCTACCGCTTCGCTGACGTCCGTCCCACGGACAACACGATCGATTGCTCGGCCTTCTGCACGCGTGGGACCACCTGCACGCGGACGCGCACCGTGGCGCGTCCGCTCGCGGGTGAAGTGAACGACACCTCGGGTATCGCCTCGCGAATAGCCGGAGGTACGGCCGCCGGTGGCGCCTCATCAAACGACAACTGCACCGTGCCCTCGCCTTGCAATGCACGGGCGCGCACGCGATCGCCGGCCTCCACGGGGACACGCAGCTTCTGATCGACGCGGGCGAGCACCGGCAGCACAATCGTGGCCTGCGGACACGCCTCGCTGAGCAGCAAGGGCTGGTCGGGGAAGTCGCGAACCAGCGGCATCGCCCTGCCACGCGCCGAGTCGGCGGGCGGAAGCGCACTCAGGTCCCGCGTGATGGCGCTGGTGCCGGGCCGCATGGCCTGCATCGCGCTGTCGAGCATGTAGGGATTCGGCGTGACCGCCGCTTCGATGAGGGCGTCCGCGGCGCCGGCCGGAATCGGACGCGTGGGATCGGAGGTCACGGGCCACCGCGCGCTGATGCGGCGCGACCCATCCCGACTCACCCCTTCGAACACGTAATACCCCTGCGCACCGGGTACGAGATATCGCAGGCCGGTCACGCGGTCACCCTCGATCAGCCGAATGGCCAACGGCGGCATGGTCGTGTCGATCGGCAACCCGAACGGAATCGCGGATGCGGCCACGCTGCGGATCGCCAGATGGCCGCACAGCCTCGCCGTGGCGCGGTCGTCGACACGAGGCACGACCAGCACACGCAGCGTACTGTCGCCCGCCACACGGCCCTCAAACCGACCGTTCGACTCCACGACCGTGACGCCCAGCGCCGACGGAACCGACACGGCTGACGCGCCAAGGGACTCGGCCCGCTTCGTCGGCGATGCGCCGTCGCGACAGCCGGCGAGCGCGGCACCACTCAGCAACGCCACGCGCACAAAGCGAGAACGACCACAAAGAGTCATAGACGCAAGAAACCAAGAGGTGGCCAAAATAACCAGAGAGGCCGAGCGGACGTGCGGCCTTACGGCGGGGTCGGGCTGTTGGCGGGACCCGTACCACCGAAGGTGTAGAACGCGCGGGTGTTGTTGATCAGAATCGCCGCCGTCGCCAGGTTGCCGCCGGAGCGCCGCAGTTCGGCTTCAGCCCACAGCAGATCGTTCTGGTGGTGGCTCATTTCCTTCCATGCCGTCGTAGGTATTGAACCACGAAGGCAAGGTGCCACCGGCCACCGCTTCGATAGCGGCCGGATCGGCCAGCGCGCGCTTGGAATCGGGCGCGTTCGGGTGCTCCACGTCGAGCGTGTTGCAGCCGGCGAGGAACAACGCCCCCATGCCGACCGCGAGGGTGCGATTTCGCATGAAAGCAAAACTCCGGTTGGCGGCGCTCACAGTCCGAGCTCCAGCATGAACGTGAACGTCTTGAAGATCGGATAGGTGAAGAAGTCCATGCGATAGGCAAACGGATTGGAACCGCCGCCCGAGACATCCGGATCGTAGCCGGAGTACTTGGTGGAGGTGAAGAGGTTACGACCGACAATGCCGACGCGCGCCGTGCGTCCGTCACCCATGCCGACCCGCTTGATGATCGACGCCGGGAGTTCGTAGTTCACGGCCAGTTCGCGCAGACGCACGTAGCTGCCGTTTTCGACGAAGTAATCGTTGGCGCCGAAGTTGTTGTAGAACGTCGCGTAGTACGTGGTCGGCTTCTTCTCCGCGTCCGGCTTGCCACGCTGGTCTATGACCGGATCGCGCTGGTCGAGGAACGGCACCTGGCGCGTGTAGTTGTAGATGTCGCCGCCCTGCACCCAGTTCACCACCGCCGTCACCGCGAACTTCTTCCAGTTGAGCTGGCTGTTGAAGTTGAGGTTGAAGTCGGGGTTCACATCACCGATCTGAAACAGCGTGTTGCCGGTGGCGTCGGCGAACTTGAGCGGACGCTCGGCGCCGGTGCGCCAGGCGCTCTTGGCGACGTAGAAGCCTTCTTCGTTCCGCACGTAGTCGGCCGCGGTGCCCGACAGGCGCTTGGACGCGATCATCTCGTTGACCTGATCGGCCGAGCGGAGCCACTTGCTGCCGTACACGATGCCGAACGGCTGCCCCGAGGCGAGCCGGACGATCGTGGTGTTGGCCACCGGCCCCACCAGGTACGGCGGCACATCGAGGCTGCGCACGATCTGGCGCGTGCGGTCACCCGCGACGTTCACCCGCCAGAGGAAGTCCTTCTTGCTGGCCAGGACGGCGCCAAGCAGGACTTCGTGCGTCTTGCCACCGAGCGATCCGGCGTTGAGCCACTGCGACTGGAAGCCCGTGGCCGCCGACACCGGGACGTTCAGGATCTGGTCGTCGGTGATCTTGCTGGAGTAGCTGTACTCGAACGTGAAATT
>CANGXK010000039.1 GCA_947457715.1 Gemmatimonadota bacterium | reverse complement strand
GAACCGACGACGGTCGCTTCCGCGTGTCACGCGACGGCGGCGCGACCTTCACGGATGTGCAGAGCCGATTCCCGGGCTTGCCGAAAGACTCGTGGTTTGCCGGCGTGGAAGCGTCGCGTCATGCGGCGGGTACGGCGTATGTGGTGGTGGACAATCACCGCAGCAATGATTTCGCCAACTACGTGTACGCCACGAGCGACTACGGTACAACCTGGCGCCGCATTGACGGTGGGCTGCCGGCCAATCGCGTGGCGCGCACGGTGCGTGAGGATCCGCGCAATGCAACGCTGCTCTATCTCGCCACCGAGTTCGGCGTGTTCATTTCGCCTGACGCCGGGGGGCAGTGGATCCCGCTGCGCAACAACATGCCGATGATGCCGTTCAACGACATCACGATTCAGGCGCGCGACAACACGCTGGTGCTGGGCTCGCATGCACGCGGTCTCTGGATTCTCGATCAGATCAACGCGCTGCAGGAACTCACGCCGGCGGTGGCGGCCAGCACGGCGCATCTGTTCACGGTGCAGCCGGCGATGCAGATCCGCACCACGAATGTGCGTCCGCACACCGGCGACATGATCTTCCGCGGTGAGAACCCGGCGAATGGTGCGTTGATCGACTTCTGGGTGCGCGACGCGGGCACGGCCGTGGAGCTCGCGGTGCTCGACAGCGCGGGGCGCGCGGTGCAGACGCTCAAGTCCACGAGCACGCGCGGTATCAATCGCGTGGTGTGGAATCTGCGCCACGCCGAGCTGCCGATCCGCAGCGGGGGCGGTGAGGATGACGATGCGGGCCCGAGCCCGACGACGCCGGGTCCGCTGGTGTTGCCGGGTACGTACACGGTGCGGCTGTCGGTTGGCGGTACCGCGCAGCAGCAGCGCGTGGTGGTGAAGGAGGATCCGCGCATTACCGTCACGCGTGGCGAACGTGCGGCGTGGACGGCGTTTCATCGCGAGATCGCGGCGTTGGTCACGTCACACGCACCGGTCGCCGAGCGCTGGCGCGCGAAGACGGGCACGGATGCGGCCACGCGTGACGGCAAGCGTCAGGCGAACGAGTTGAGTGCGCGGATCTCGGGACTGTACGGCGCGGTGGCGCGCTACACCGGCGCGCCGACGTCAGATCAGCGGTCGGAGCTGCGGTTCTACACGCGCATGGCGGCGGAGCTGGAGAAGGCGGGACGGTAAGGTTGGTGAGTTGCTAGTGGATCGCTGAACGGATCACGCAGAGGGGCAGAGGGCGCAGAGAACGCAGAGGCGTGCTACGGAACGGTCGTGGCACGCTTTTGTGTTTTTATGAAAGGCATTTCTCTGCGCGCTCTGCGTTCTCTGCGTCTCCGCGTGATCTGTTCCAACACCGCGACTAGAATTCACGCATGCTGCACCTCTGGTCCTCCTCGAAATACGCCATCGAACTCCCCGACGGGCATCGGTTTCCGATGTCCAAGTACCAGCTATTGCGGGAAGGCGTGCTGGCCGAGGGGCTGGTGCCGCCGGAGCGCCTGCACGATCCCCAGCGCGCGTCGCGCGAGGACCTGTTGCTCGTGCATACGTGCGAGTACATCGATCACATCACGAACGGCACGCTGCCGTACGCCGAGCAGCGGCGGATCGGATTGCCGTGGTCGGAGAGTTTCGTGGAGCGCGCGTATCGCGTGGTGCAAGGCACGTGCGAAGCGGCCGAGTCGGCGCTCGAGCATGGTGTGGCGATGAATCTGGCCGGCGGCACGCACCACGCCTTTCCCGATCGCGGCGAAGGGTTCTGCACCTTCAACGACGTGGCGGTGGCGATCCGCCGGCTGCAGCGCGACGGGCGCGTGCGCCGGGTGGCGATCGTCGATCTCGATGTGCATCAGGGGAACGGCACGCATGGCTGCTTCGCTGCTGACCCCGACGTATACACGTTCAGCATGCACGGCGCGAAGAACTTCCCGTTTCACAAAGTGCCGGGCACGCGCGATGTGGAACTCGACGACGGGACCGGTGATGCCGCGTATCTCGACCTGCTGTCGGCACACTTGCCAGAGGTGCTGCGCGACGCTCGCCCCGATCTTGTAGTGTATCTGGCCGGTGCCGATCCTCATGAAGGGGACAAGCTGGGTCGCCTCAAGCTCACGTTCGGGGGCCTGCACCGGCGGGATGCCTTCGTGCTGCAGATGTGCCGCGAGATCGGGGTCCCCGTGTGCGCCACGATGTCTGGTGGGTACGGGCGAGACGTGCAGGATACGGTCCAGGTGCACCTGAACACGGTGCGGGTGCTGCGCAGCTTCTCGGCGCGCTAACTTCTCAAGGCGCCCCCCGTTCCGTTTTCAGGAGACCTCCGGATGGTTCGCCGTACGTTTTTGCTCGCAACCGCGGCAACGGTATGCGCTGCCACGGCGAGCACGTTTGCCGTGGTTTCCGCGATGGCGCAGTCGCCCGTCTTCAAGTCGTCGGCGCACGACTATCGCCTGGTCACTGTCGCCGAGGGCCTCGTACGACCGTGGTCGATGGCGTTTCTCCCCGGTGGCGACCTGCTCGTCACCGAGCGTCCGGGCCGTCTTCGGATCGTGCGCGGCGGTAAACTGCTGCCCGCGGCTGTGACCGGCGTACCGGAAGTCGCGTATCGTGGTCAGGGTGGCCTGCTCGACGTCGTGGCGCACCCGAACTTCGCCGCGAACAAGCTGATTTACCTCAGCTTCTCCAAGCCTCTCGGCGGCGGGGCCGCGACCACGGCAGTCATGCGTGGTCGGTTCGAGAACAACGCGCTGGTCGATGCGAAGGAGATCTTCGTGGCCGACACCAAGGGCGCGCCCGGCCACTTCGGCTCGCGCATCGCGTTCGACAAGACCGGCATGCTGTTCATCACGGTTGGCGATCGTCAGGCGCCGCCGAGCGGGAATCTGAAGCAACATCCGGCGCAGGCGCTCTCCACGCATCAGGGCAAGGTGCTTCGGTTGTTCGACGACGGGCGGGTGCCGACCGACAATCCGTTTGTCGGTCGCTCCGGCGCGAAGCCGGAGATCTGGAGCTACGGCCATCGCAATCCGCAGGGCCTCGCCATCAGCCCGACCTCAGGCGAGGTGTTCGCGACCGAGCACGGACCGCAGGGCGGCGACGAGCTGAATCTGGTGCAGAAGGGGCTGAACTACGGCTGGCCGGTGGTAGGCTTCGGGGTGAACTACGGTCCCGGTGTCGCCATTCATGCCAGTACGATGCACGTCGGCATGGAGAACCCGAAGAATGTGTGGGTCCCGTCGATCGCGACATCGAGCCTCCTGATCTACACGGGCGACAAGTTCCCGGCATGGAAGGACAGCTTCTTCGTGGGCGGCCTTGCCGGTCAGCGCATCGTGCGGCTGACGTACGACGGCAAGGTGTTCAACGTCGAGGACAACCTCGTGCGCAATCAGGGACGCATCCGCGACGTGCGACAGGGACCGGACGGATTCATCTACTTCTCCATCGACGATCGGCAGGCGAAGACGAGCGCGGTAATGCGGATGCAGCCCGTGGCGCGGAAGTGAACGGCTGACGGCTTTTCGCGGTGAGTCCCGCGTCGTACCCTAGTCCGGCGCCGGCACTCCCATCGCGCTCCACTCCTCCTTGGACGGCCCGTATACCCCGGGCGTCTCGAGTCCCGCCATTCGCATCCCGATCGTAAGCTGACCGCGGTGGTGCGCCTGATGCTTGATCAGTACGTCGAGCGTCATGCCCCGCGGCCACTGTTCGCCATACATGTCGTCCGTCTCGAGCAGTGTGGCGTCGGTCCAATACGCGCCCAGCTGTTCGGTCAACGATGCGGCCGCCGTGCGATACGCGGCCGCGATGTCGGCGGCGTGCCCGGGTACCGGCTCATGCTCACCGGCGCCGGTGACCATGAGGCCCGTACGATGCAGCATCTCGGGGATCGACTGCGCGATATGCCACGCCAGACGTCCGACCGTGCGGCCCCCGGGATAGAGCGGCTGTGAAAGCGAGGCGTCCGTCAGGCAATCGAAGAGCTTCTGCGTGCTCTCGGCTTCGTGCTGCCAAGAGGCGTGAAACGAGGCGAGCGTTCTGTGCATGGGGACCTCGGAAGAGGGGAACGACGTGGGGCGCTGGGAATCAACCGCGCGAGGAATCCACGACGCGTGGCGCCGTCTGTATGTATGCCGTCTATGCCAGGTGCCGTCTATTGCTGGCGCCCCCTGCAGTCCCCCCGCCCCACCCTTGACTCCCTGCCCGCAACACGGGAGAATGCCGCATGACGCCTTCCCTGCCTGCCACGATACGACGCACCACCTCGCTGGCGCTGCTGGCCGGCCTGTCCCTTGCGGCAGCCTGCCGTACGACGCCGAATCCGCGCGTGGAACCACAGTTCATCCACCCGGACGGTCCGCCGGCCAATCCGTTCTCACCGGCCGTCCGGGTGGGGAATGTCATTTTCGTGTCCGGTACCCTGGGCATGAAGCCCGACGGGTCGCTCGTGCCGGGTGGCATTCAGCCGGAAACGCGACAGCTGCTGGAGAATATCAAGGGCGTACTCGCCGCGGCCGGCGTCGGAATGGACCGGCTCGTGAAGTGCACGGTGTTCCTGGCCGACCTCAAGGAATGGCCGGCGATGAACGAGGTGTATCGCAGCTACTTCCCGAACGGGAAGTTCCCGGCGCGGGCGGCGGTGCAGGCCACGCTGCTCTACGGCGCGCGGGTCGAGATGGAGTGCGCGGCCGCCGCGAAGTAGCGCGGGGCGCCGTCGCATGATCAGCTACGATCCGAAAAACTGGGTGCGCGTGCTCGTCGACTTTCCGCGCAGCCCGGTGTTCCGCACTCTCGCCCTCGACGTCATCGCCGCCGGTCTCTGGGCGGCGCTCGTCGTGTGGGTCGAAACCGACATCGTGAAGGTGGCCGTGCCGCTCGGTCCGAGTTTCCTCTCGATCCTCGGCATCATCCTCGGCCTGCTGCTCGTCTTTCGCACCAACACATCGTACGACCGGTGGTGGGAAGGCCGGCGGCTCTGGGGGCAGCTGGTGAACGTGTCGCGCGGTCTGGCGCACCAGATCGATGCGCAAGTTCCCGCCGATGCGCCCCAGCGCGCGATGTATGCCGACCTGCTCGGGCGCTTTCCGGCCGCGCTGGCCGATCATCTGCGGCGACCGCGCGGTGCGCCGGGACCGCATGTGCCCAATCAGATCGTGCAGACCTTGAGTCGCGCCGTGCATCGCGACATCGCCAGCGGGGCACTGCCCCGGGAAATGCTCGTTGCGCTCACGCCGGTGCTGCTCGCGTTCGACGACATCACCGGGGCGTGCGAGCGGATCCGCAACACGCCGATTCCGTTTTCCTACAGCTCGTACGTCAAGCAGTTCGTGCTGCTGTACGCGCTCATCATGCCCTTCGGGCTGGTCCGCGAATTCGGGTACGGCACCGTGATCGCCAGCATGTTCACGTTCTTCGCGACGATGGGCCTCGAACTGCTGGCCACCGAAATCGAGGAGCCGTTCGGTACCGACCGCAACGATCTGCCACTCGACGAACTGGCCGATCGGATCGCCCGCGACACGCGCAGCCTGCTCACCGGCGGGGCCGGCGAGCAGGGACCGGAATCGGCGGCCTGACGGACGCCTGACCGCCAGGCGCCCCAATCGTTAGGTGCCCGCGAGCAGATACTGCACGACGTCGCGTGCCGTATAGGAACCACGGTCGCCGAGGAACGCGCCGATGTGGAGCAGGTCGTCGCCGCTCGTGATCAGCGCCGGCTCCTCGCCGTCGTGGTGCTCGCCGTCGTGGTGCTCGCCGGTGTCGACCACCTGCGGCAGCCCGACGGCGGAGATCAGCCCGTTGCAGACGCATTGGCGACCGACGGTGTCTTCGAACAGACCACCCTTGGCCACGTAGTCGTCCACCGGCTCGGCCGGACACCGGTAGCCCAAGCGTCCATCGTCGCGCTGATACGCGGTGCGCAGATAGCCCAGATCGCAGCGGCGTTCGCGCTCCAGCGTGGCGGCATGTCCCGGCCACGACACAACCTTGAACGGGAATCCTGTGGGCGAGGTGCGGGGATCGGTGCGGATGGTGAGGTCGCCCATGCGGGCATGTTCGAGCACAACAGCCTTGAGCGCGGTGTCGAACCCGGATTCGTCGCAGTAGGCGAAGAGCGTACCCACCTGAATGCCCGTGGCGCCTTGGGCGAGCGCGTGCGTGAGCTGCTCAGGCGAACCGGTGCCGCCGGCGAGCCAGAAGGGGAGTCCCAGATCGCGCATCTTGGCGAGATCGACCACATCACGCTCGCCGTAGATCGGCTCACCCGTGGCCGACAGCGCCCCGCCGCCACGCGCGGGGGCGTTATGGCCACCAGCCGTCGGACCTTCGACCACGAAGCCGTCCACGCGTCCGGAGGCCTTCCTGGCGAGGGTGGCGGCGAGCGAATTGGCCGCAACAATGGCGAGGAACTGGGGCCGAACCAACGGACGAGCGATATCACCGCCGTGGGCCACGGGATCGAAGGCCAGCGAGATGGCATCCGCGGTGGCGATGCCGTCGACGTCGAACCGCAGCGTTGCGGTGTCGTGGGCGGCGAGGCGATCGAGTGCGAGAGGGATCTCGCGCGGAATGCCGGCACCCATCAGCACATAATCGACGCCAGCGAGCATCGCGCCGTAGAGCGATGCGAGGTTCGGGAGCTGCAGCTTGGTCAGCAGATTGATGCCAACGACCCCATCGTGCCCGCTTTTGGCGAGGAAGACTTCGACGAAGTTGGCGAGTACCGTGAGTTGCTGGCGCGCCACGCTCACATGCTGCTTGTACAGCGGCAGCAGTTTGTACGGCTGCCCGGGTTTGCGTCCGTCGGGCAGGAAGTAGCGCTTCAACGCCGCCTCGCCGACGTCCGGGATCGGAAAGGCGGCGATCGCACGCCGCATGTCACCGTCCGCGTCACCGTCCTGCAGACGGCGCACCAGCATCGAGTCGAGGGCCGTGCCGGACACGACGCCCAGCTGACCAAGGCGGGAGACTTCGCGCGCGAGCAACCAGCGCGATACGCCGACGCCCATGCCGCCTTGGATGATCACCGGGAGGGTAGCCTGTGTCGTCATATCGGTGAAGCATGCTCATGCTCCGTGCCGGCGGCTGTCGGCCAATCCCGTGGGGTGCTGTGGTGAATCACCTGACACGGGTGACGCCGGCGACGCTTAGCTCTCCTCCTCGTCGCCGAGGCCGCCGAGGTTAGGAATGGGCGGTGCTCGCACACGCTGATGCCCGGCGCGCCCTAACCCGGTGCAGAGCTCTCGGCAGACTCAACAATTCGCAGTCAGTCACCCGCGATTGGCTGGCTCAGTGATGAGCGGCGACTTGCAGTTCTTGGCCACCGTGGCCGCGGCCGCCTTATCGCCGCGGGTCGCGGCTTCGGTGAGATCGGCGCACGCTCCGGCCGTGTTCCCGAGCGTCGCCCGCACCATCGCGCGCAGCGTATAGACCTCCGGACCGGCCATCCGGCGGGCGATGGCCGCGGTGAAGTCCTTCTCGGCGTCGGCGGCGCGTCCCGCCGTACCGGCCGCGCGCCCTCGGAGAAACCACCCCTGCGCGGCGTCCGGGACGGCGCGCACGTAGCGGTCGAAGCGCGCCCACGCTTTGGCGCCGTCTTCGTTCATCAGGTAACTGATCCCTTCCACGAGGTCGAGCTGCGGGTCGTTCAGCCCCAGAGCCCGCGCGCTATCGATGTCGGCAAACGACGCGCTGGCGTTCCCCCGCCGCTGATGCACGATCGCCCGCCCGCCGTAGGCGGTGGCAAAGCGCCGGTTCACGGCGATCGCCTGCGTGTAGTCCGCCAGCGCCTTGTCAAACTCCTCGAGCTCGCGATAGGCACGACCACGCTGTTGAAGGCTGCTGGCATCGCGCGGCGCTTGTGTGAGCACGCTGTCGAGCAGGCGAACCGCCTCGCGCCACTGCCCAGCCCCCAGCGCGCGGTCGATCGGTGACGATTGGGCGCCCGTCGGCCGCGCGGGCAACAGGGCCAGGGCCGCCATGGTTCCGGCCAGCAGGGCCACGTGGGCCACGCGCCGGGACAGTGGCATACGCGTCATCAGAACTCCGTGGTCAACGTGGGTGCTGCTCATGCTTCCCTCGCGCTGCTCACCCGTTCCGCACGTGCTCCCGTAAAGAATATCGTGAGCAGTGCGCCCACCACTGCCAGTGCGGCAAGAAAGAGGAAGCCGTAGTTCGCACTGCCAGTGGCCGTTCGAATGCGGCCGACGATGTCCGGTCCGAAGTGGCCGCCGAGATTCCCGACCGCGTTGATCCAGGCGATACCGGCCGCGGCGGCGGTTTGCCGGAGGAAGGCGGTGGGCAACGACCAGAACGTGGCGAAAAAGGACAGCACGCCGGACGTCACGAAACAGAGTGCGATCAGTGCCGGCACCACGTGCGTCCCGACGAGGACGAGGGCGATGAGCCCCGAAGCCGCCAGCAACAACGAGCCCGCCACATGCTGGCGGCGCTCGCCGGTCCGGTCGGAGCGGGCGCCGGCCCACACCATGGCGATGCCGGCGGTCCCCCACGGAATCATGCTGAGCAGTCCGATCTCGAGATACGCCGATTTCCCGATGCCCATTTCCTGCACGATGGTCGGCATCCAGAAGCTCACGCCGTACAGCGCGAAGGTGCCGGCCAGATACACGAGCGCCAGCACCCACACACGGCCGCTGCGCAGCGCCTGCGCCGCACCGGTCGCCGCACCGGTCGCCGCACCGGTCGCGGCGACACTCGCGGCGCCGTGCGCGGCGGTATCCTCCTGGGCGAGTTGCGCGGTGATCGCGGCGCGTTGCTCCGGGGTGAGCCACGCGGCCTGCGCCGGCCGGTCAGGTAGCAGGAACCAGATGCCGATGCCGGCGATGATCGACGGAATCGCCTCGAGCACGAACAGCCATCGCCATCCGCTCAGGCCACCCATACCATCGGCGTACTGCATGATGGCGCCGGAAACCGGAGCGCCGATGACGTTCGCGGCTGCGATCGCCGTCATGAAGAGCGCCACGGTGCGGGCGCGCTTGGCGGCAGGAAACCAGTATGTGAGGTAGAGAATGATGCCGGGGAAGAAGCCGGCTTCGGCAATGCCGAGCAGAAATCGCAGTGCATAGAATCCGAATTCGAGCGGTGCCGCGCCGAACAGCGCCGGCAGTGGTCCCCAGGGAATCCGGTCCACGAAGGCGAACGCGCCCGACACGATCGCCCAGGTGAACATGATGCGGGTAATCCACCGGCGCGCTCCGAACTTCTCCAGCAGCAGATTGCTCGGCACCTCGAACAGGAAGTAGCCGAGGAAGAAAATGCCGGCCCCGAATCCGTACACGGCGTCGGAGAATCCGAGGTCTGCCGCCATCTGCAACTTGGCAAACCCGACATTCACGCGGTCCAGAAACGCCACGATGTAGCTCACGAACAGCAGTGGCAGCAGGCGACGGGCGGCGAGGGCGAATCCGGCGTCCGCGTCGGTCGTGTTGGCGCGCGGGGCGTTCATGGGGCGACCGCGGCCGTGAAGTTCGCATCGAGGGCACCACACGCTTCGTAGCGCTGCAGCACGTCGGGGCCAAGGCCGAAGTCATCGGCGAGGACCTGCCGCAGCGCGTCGCGGTCGAGCGCGCGGGCCTCGGTGCCGTGCGCCGTGCGGTGATAGCGCACGCCGTACTGCAGCACCACAAATCCATCGGCGACGTTGCGCCGCGCGTACGTGATTTCGTTGAATCGCCCGATGTTGCGCGATCGTTCGTGCGCCTCGCCGAAATACATGTGATCGACCGGGTCGAGTATGAATCGGCACACGGTGTGCTCCGGTCCGGGCATGGCGCCGAAACGTAGCAGGTGCGTGTCGCTGTCCATGGCCCACGTGGTGGCGAACGCCGGGTCGGGATCGAGATACGGGCCGGTGAAGAGCGGGACGGGACGCTGCGTGAGCGCCGATGAATCCACGAGCCAGTCACGTCCGTCGATGGTCACGACGGTGCTGCCGTGCGTGATGATGCCGAGGTCGCGCATGGAGCCCGCGATCCGACGTGTCGTGAAGCCGAGCGCGACGAGCAGCATCTGCAGCGCGTTGCTGGACGACCAGCAGGTCCCGCCGGTGCCATGGGCGAGCCAGTGGTCGAAGAAATCGGCGGCATGCGTGCCGGGGAGCGGCGGTGCATGCGCGAGTCGCAGCGCGATGAGCTTGCGCACATTGTCGAACGGCACCCTTTGGCACCACGCGGCGTACACCGCGTCCAGGAACGGCAACGTCGGCGGTGCGGGGGCGATGCCGAGCTTGGCGCACACGGCATCGCGCAGCGGAAGCGGAAGCGGCGTATCATCCGTTACCGGGGCGCACGAATCGGACGTGGTCATGCGATCGTAGGCCAGAGGGCAAGACTGCAAAGCGTGCCGGCGACGGTCATCACGGTGCGCACGCGGGCGTTCCACGGCGGGAGCAGGCCCTCGCGAGAGGCGGCGACGTCCCAGGCCAGTTGAATGCCGCCACTGAGCACGAGCAGGCCAAGGGCCCCCTGCCGCGGCGCCTGTGGCAACAGGGCGAAGAGTCCGGCCACCGACGGCATCGCGGCGGCGACGAGGCGTCTGAGGTTCGGCGCCTCGGGAGCACGCACGAGTTCTGCGCCCCAGCGCGCGCCGCCCAGAAAGCTCAGCGTGAGCGCGGCGTACACGATGAACGTGTGAATGGCGGCATCGTGGAGCGCGCTGAACTCGGGGGTTCCATAGACGATCACGAGGCACACGAGGAAGGGGACGAGTCCCGATCCGCTGACAAGCCAGAAAGTGCGGGTAGGCATTGCGCGAAGGTAGCGCCGACCCGCACCGCGCGGTATATGTGCAGGCCATGCCTACGACTGCTCAGCGACTTTCCGTCTTCAGCGAATCCGTGATTCGCGGCACCACGCGCCTCGCCAACCAGCACGGCGCCATCAATTTGTCACAGGGGTTTCCGGATTTCGATCCGCCCGAAGTGCTGCTGGAGGGGCTGGAGCGCGCCACGCGCGGGCCGTTCCATCAGTATGCCGTGACGTGGGGCGCGCCGCGCTTCCGGACCGCGCTGGCGAAGAAGATCTCGCACTTCAGCGGACTGGCGGTCGACCCCGAAACGGAACTCGTGGTCACCTGCGGCAGCACGGAAGCGATGATGGTCGCCATGATGACCGCCTGTAATCCGGGCGACAAGGTGATCGTGTTCTCGCCGTTCTACGAGAACTACGCGGCCGACGCGATTCTCTCCGGGGCCGAGCCGATCTACGTGCCGCTCCATCCGCCGCACTTCAACTTCGACGAAGACGTGCTGGCCGCCGCGTTCGCACAACGTCCGAAGGCGATCGTGGTGTGCAACCCGTCGAACCCCAGCGGCAAGGTGTTCACGCGCGAGGAACTCATGATCATCCTCAAGTACGCGCAGCAGTACGACACCTGGGTGATCATGGATGAGCCGTACGAGCACATCATCTACGAACCGCACCGGCACGTGTACTTCAACACGCTGCCGGGAGCCTTCGAGCGCACGATCACCTGCAACTCGCTGTCGAAGACGTACTCGATCACCGGCTGGCGCCTCGGGTACGTGCATGCTCCGGCCAGCGTGATCGCGCAGGCCAAGAAGGTGCATGACTTCCTCACCGTCGGTGCCGCCGCCCCGCTGATGGAAGCGGCGGTCGGTGCCCTCGAACTGCCGGACTCGTACTACGCGGGGCTGACTGAACT
>CANGXK010000038.1 GCA_947457715.1 Gemmatimonadota bacterium | reverse complement strand
GGGGCAATCTGCCGTTTGGCTTGTTTGGAGACGCCGAGTCCGGCAATCTTTCACAGGTGAACCACTTCCAACCGCCAGCATTCGACCGTGCGCCGCTCTCGTCGGCGCCTGACGCCCGATTCGTTCCCGCGCCAGCGGACGGCGTGCTGCCCGACGGGTTCTTTTCGACGACGAACCTCCCGACGTATGTCAAGGTTGGCGGCGAGTGGCAACTGCCCCTCGAGCCACGCATGGACTCGGGCATCGTGCTGGACACCGACGGTGTGCTGCGGATCCGCGAAGGGCGCCGCGTGGCACAGGGGGATCTGGTGGTCGTCGGTGAGGCCGAGGATGGCCGGGAAGGGGTGTTCGTGCATCTGCACGCGTTTGTCGCCCCGGACGATGGCAGCGAATTCCGCTTCATGACGAGTGAAGTCTCGCGCGAGAAGCCGATCGACTATCGGCAGATGGCCCTGCTGCTGCTTGAGCAACGCGATGCCGGCGGCTACGTGTGCTGGGTGGCGGGGCCGGCGTTGGTGCATTCGCGGGCCCGCACGGACATGACTTGGTTCGTGAACAACGGTTTCGTGCAGGTCCTGCTGGCGGGTAATGCGGTGGCCGTGCACGACATCGAAGCCTCCCTGTTCGGCACCACGCTTGGGATGACCGGTTCCGGCGAGGCGAGCACCGGTGGCCATGGCTTGCACATGCGCGCCATCAACGCCGTGCGGCGCGCGGGGTCGATCGCGAGTGCGGTGACGCAAGGGATCGTGAAGGACGGCATCATGCATGCGCTCGTAACGCGTGGCGTGCCGTTCGTGCTCTGCGGCTCGATCCGAGACGACGGTCCGTTGCCCGATGTGATCACCGATGCGGTCCAAGCGCAGGACGCGATGCGCGCGCATACGATGAAGGCCACGATGGCGGTGATGATTGCGACGGCGCTGCATGCCATCGCGACCGGCAATATGCTCCCGTCGTTCACGATGGATCGCGACGGCACGTTGCACGAACTGCCCACGATCTGCGTCGACTCGTCGGAGTTCGTCGTGAGCAAGCTCAAGGACCGCGGCACCCGTCAAGCCTTCGGAGTCGTCACGAATGCGCAGGATTTTCTGCATATCCTGCGGCTCTTCATCGAGCGCGAGCAGGATGCCCGCGATCGCAATCCGACCAACCGGGATCACGCGTCGCGTGCCGGTAAGTCGCCCTATCCGTTTCTTCCGATCACCTGATTGCCCTGATGACGCTCTTCACGGATCCGAGCACCCCGACCGACGACGTGTCGCGTCCCGACGGCCCTGCCTTGGCTGACGACATCGCGGCCATCGGGGCAGTCGAGGCGAGTGAGGTGACCGGATCGCCCGCCCCGGAGGCCCCCGATCGCGCCGACGCTCCGGTCTCCGAGATCACGGAGCGCTTTCTGAAGGTCGTGCTGGCGCATGTGCCGCTCGACCGGATCGAGGAGCTGCATCTCTTCTCACCGCTCCGTCAGGGCGGTGTGGAGACGGGCATTGCCGTGATCGCCGCCCGCGTACCCGTGGCGGCGGTCGAACAGCCGGCGGCGCCGGAACTGCCGTTCGACGACGCACCGATCGAGGACGTTGTCGGCGACCGGCTGGACGACGGTGCCGGGGATGATGTGGACGCGGTGCTGGCAGCGGAGACGATCGCGCCGGAGGAGGACGCACCGGTGATCGAGGGGGCGCCACCGCCGCGGATCCGCCATACGGTGTACACGGCGCGGTACCGGCTCGTGCAGAAGGGCCCTGAGCGCGGTAAGTGGGAAGCCGACGTCGTGGCCGAAGCCGAGGCGCCGCTCATCACCGTCGACCTCGTCGTCCGCGGTGTGCAGCGTCGTGCCGGCGAAGAGTCGGAGATCGTCCGCTACTCGGCGCCGCAGCTCGCGCGCGCCCTGCGTGTGCCGTTCCTCCCTGTCTGACGCACCGGGCATGGGCGATCCGGCCACGTCGGCCACGAGCGCGGCGGCCATCGCGGCGGATCGGGAGGCCTTTCGCGTTTTCCTGCGCGACCACAACCTCCCTGCGACCGCCCAGCGTCTGGCGATCGCCGATGTCGTACTGGGCACCGACCGTCATCTGTCCGCCGAAGAGGTCGCGCGTGAATTGCGTGTGCAGGGTGGCACTGCCGGGACTGCGACGGTGTACCGAACCCTCGAGGTGCTGGTGCGCAGCGGACTCGTGGTCGAGCGTGACTTCGGTGAAGGCTTCAAGCGGTACGAAGCCTCCCGTGGCATTCCGCACCACGAGCACCTGCTCTGCACGGTGTGCGGCAAGGTCACGGAGTTTCGCGACGAACGACTGGAGCGCATGACGACGCTGCTGGCCGAGGCGCATGACTTCTCGCGCCAGCGTCACCGGCTCGTGATTTACGGTCTGTGCGGCACCTGCCGTCGCGGGCATCCTTCCCATTCTTCGAGTGCCCGTCGTGGCTCCTGATTCCCTGACGATCCTGGTCGCCTTCACGGCGGGACTGCTGAGCTTTCTCAGCCCCTGCGTGCTGCCGCTGGTGCCCAGCTACATCACCTTCATCACGGGCATGGGACTCGACGATGTGTCGCGTTCCCGGCGGGCGGCGCTGACGCACGCCGTGCTGTTCGTGGCCGGCTTCTCGTTCATCTTCGTGGCGCTGGGGGCCGGTGCCACGGCGTTCGGCCAGCTGATGCTCGCCTACCGCGTGTGGATCGCCCGCGTGGGTGGTGCGTTGATGGTGCTGATGGGGCTCTGGATGATCGGCGTGCTGCAGATCGGCGCGTTGCAGCAGGAGCGCCGCGTGCATCTGAGCGACAAGCCCATCGGTTTCCTCGGGACGGTGCTGGTCGGCATCGCGTTCGGGGCCGGGTGGACACCGTGTCTCGGTCCGACGCTCGGCGCCATTCTGCTGCTCGCGGCCAATGAGTCGGAGTTGGCGAAGGGGATCACGCTGCTCTCGGCCTACTCGCTGGGACTGGCCGTGCCGTTCCTGCTGAGCGCACTCGCCCTCGAACAGTTTCTCGGATTCTTCCAGCAATTCCGTAAGAATCTCGGGCTCGTCAATCGCATCGCGGGTGGCCTGCTCATTGTCGTGGGCGTGCTGATGTTCACCGGGTGGTTCGAGCGTCTGGCTGCCATTCTGCAGCCGCTGACGCCGGCGTTTTTGGTGGAGCGGCTGTAAGCGCTGCGTTCGCGGCTTACGCCGCCTCGATCGCCTCCAGCAACTGCTGGCGTTGCAGCAGTTGTATGTAGCGGCCGCCGAGGCGGACGAGCTCGTCGTGTGTGCCCCGTTCGACGATCTGACCGTCGTCGAGCACGAGAATGAGATCGGCGTCGCGAACGGCGCTCACGCGATGCGAGGTGATCAGCGCGGTTCTACCCAGCCGTGCGGTGCGGAGCTCGTGCAGAATGGCGGCCTCGGTCTGGGTATCGACGGCGGAGAGCGCGTCGTCGAGCAGAACCACCCGTGGCGCGCGCGCGAGTGCGCGGGCCAGGGCGGTGCGTTGTTTCTGGCCACCGGAGAGGTTGATGCCCCGTTCGCCGAGCGGAGTGTCGAAGCCGCCCGGGAGGCCGGCGAGGGTGTCGCGCAATTGCGCGATCGCGGTGGCCTGCTCGAGACGCAGACGGTCGGGCTGTTCGAGTCCGTATCCGATGTTCTCACCCATCGTTTCACTGAACAGCAGCGCTTCCTGCGGAACGTAGCCCAGTTCGGCCCGGAGCACGCCGATGGGCAGCGTGCGGATGTCGACGTCGTCCAGCAGTATCTGTCCTTCCTGCGGATCGAAGAAGCGCGGGATGAGGTCCATCAGCGCGCTCTTGCCCGATCCCGTGGCGCCAACGATGGCGAGCGTGCCGCCGGCGGGGATTCGGAAGGAAATGTCCCGGAGAATCCAGCGCGTGTCCGCGGGCGTCTCGCCCTCCGGCGTCTGCTCGTAGTTCGCATCGCGGGCGGCTCCGACTTCGCTCACGATGACGGGGCGCGGATAGCGGAAGGACACCTGGCGGAACTCCACGGTGCGCCCACCCGGTGGCGCATCGCGGTGTGCGACGGGGACCGGAAGGTGCGCCGTGCCGGTGTCGTGGACGGAGACCGGTTGGGCGTCGAGCAGCTCCAGCACGCGGGTCATGGAGGCGGCGGCCCGCTGAAAGAGATTGGTGGTCCACCCCAGCGCGATCAGTGGCCAGGTGAGCTGGGCGAGGTAGATGCCGAAGGCGACGTAGCCGCCGACCGTGACCTCCCCCTGAATGAGCAGACGCCCGCCGATCCCGATGGTGACGGCGCTGCCCAGACCGGCCAGCAGGCCGAAGCCGGGGTTCATGAAGCCGTTCAGGGTGGCGAGGCGCATGTTGGCCGTGAGATAGTTGTCGCCCAGCGCGACAAAGCGGCCCGTTTCGGCGTCCTCCTGACGGTAGGCGCGGACCACGCGGACGCCCGACAGGTTTTCCTGGGCGCGCGTCGTGAGCTGGCTGAACTGCGACTGCACCGCCTCGAACCGATCGTGCACCAGGCGCCCCAGGCGCAGCATGAGTACCGGGAGGCCAATCATGGGCAGGAGGGCCACCGCCGTCAGAAGGGGGCTGATCCGGGCCATCATGATCATCGCGAATACGCCGCCGAAAATGGTATTCACGAGGTACATGACGGCCGGGCCAACAGCCATGCGGACGGCCCCGAGATCATTGGTCAGGCGCGCCATGAGATCGCCGGTTCGCCAGCGGGCGTACCAGCTGGCGTCGAGGGTGCTGAGGCGGACAAAGATGTCGTGGCGCAAATCGGCTTCGATGCGACGGCTGAGACCGTTCAACAGCAAGCGCATGGTAAAGCGTAGCACGCCACTTGCAGAGGCGGTGATCAGCATCAGACCGCCCAGCCGCGCGATGGTGCGAACGTGGGCGCCGGCGCGGATCTCGTCGACTCCGCGTTGCAACAGGGA
Source organism: Gemmatimonadota bacterium (assembly GCA_947457715.1). The sequence continues at coordinate 6,793 of CANGXK010000038.1, read as the reverse complement.
CGGAATGACGCTGGCGAGGAACGCCGCCGCGACCACCGATGTCAGCCCCAACGCAACTTGCCACCGATAGGGGTGGTAGTACGGGAGCAGGCGTCGCAGGGCGCGCCGTGCCGGCCTCGGCGCCCTCAGGCGTTTCATACCGTTCATCGTACTCCGGATAACGCACGTCGATTGCCGCCGGTCGCTGCGTTCGACCTCTCTCGCCACCGCAGGCAGGTCCTGCGTCCCTTTCTCAGGAGTCCTTCCATGTGTCAATATATTCGCGCAGCACGACCCCCGATGCTCGTGGTCATGCTGTCCCTTGTCGCTCTTGCCGCCTGTGGTGACAAGGCTGCCGACGAGGCTGCCGACAAGGCGTTGCTGAACACCGACAGCGCGCTGGGCCGCGATCTGGCGATGGCGGCGCAGGCCGACTCGGCGCAGCCACAGCTCGCGGATGTTGCCGTCACGCCGCCGCCGGCCCCGGCCCCGGCCGAAGTCACGCCGCCGCCTGTGCCGACGCCGAAGCGGAAGCCGCGTCCGGTGGCGGCCAAACCGAGCCCGACGCCGAGCCCGACGCCGACGCCGAGCTCGACGCCGACGCCGGTTGCTGTGACAGGCGTCGTCGCGGCAGGCACCTCGTTTCAGTTTGCCGCGAACAACAAGGTGTGCAGCAACACCGTAACCGCCGGTGAGAAGTTCACCGCCTCGCTGGAGCAGTCGGTCACGGCCACGAATGGCATCGTGATTCCCGACGGCGCGACGGGCACGTTTGAAGTGGTCGACGCACGCACCGCGAAGAACTCCAACGAGCAGACGTCACTCACCGTGAAGCTGGTGTCGTTGACGTATGGTGGCCGCACCTATCCGCTGGAGGCGACCGTGCAGACGGCGTCGGCGCAGCGCGTGCGCAGCGCGACGACCGCGACCGACGCCAAGAAGGTCGCCGGTGCCGCGATCCTCGGCGCGATCGCGGGTCAGGTGATCGGCAAGAATACGAAGGGCACGGTGATCGGCGCCGCCGCGGGCGCCGCGGCGGGTACGGCCGCGGCCGCCGCCACGGCGAATTACGACACGTGCATCAATGCCGGCGCCGCGATCAGTGCGACGCTGAACGAGCCGGTGACGGTACGGCCGGTGGCAACGCCCTAAGCAGACCACCGACCGGCGCCGGAAGCACTCCGCGCTTCCGGCAACCGTTCAATACCCAACAGCGCCTCCACTCCGCCTCGGCTCCGGTACCCCTTCCCATCCGCCCGGCACGCGCATGATCGCGTTGATGTTCACCAGGGCGCGAAGCCTGCGCATGGAGTAGCCCATGTTCGTGAGGGAGTCGAGTACGGCCGGTCCGATGCCGCCGTCTTCATACGTGAGGCTGTCGGGCAGCGCCTGATGGTGCACACGTGGCGCGCGCATCGCATCGGCGAGCGACATGTGATGGTCGAGCACGTTCAGGATCACCTGCGTCGTGCCGGTGATGATCGTGGGTCCGCCGGCGGCGCCGACCACCAGCAAGACCCGCCCCGCCTGGTCGAGGACGATGGTCGGTGACATCGCACTGAGCATGCGCTTGCCGGGCTGAATGGCGTTCGCCTCGCCCTGCACGAGGCCATACATGTTGGCGGTGCCGGGCTGCACGGCGAAATCATCCATCTCGTCGTTCAGCATGAAGCCCGCACCGCGCACCCACACGCCCGAGCCCCACGAGTTGTTCAGCGTGGTCGTCGTGGAGACGGCGTTGCCTTTCGCATCGACCACCGAGTAATGCGTCGTGTGCTCGGGTTCGCGCACGGGCTGCGACATCATGGGTTCGAGTGTCCGCGTGCCGGTCGCGCGCGCGTCATCGATCGTGGCGGCCAGCGTCTTCGCATACGCCTTGCTCGTGAGCTGCTCCATCGGTACCCGTACGAACGCCGGGTCGCCCAGTTTGCTGTTACGGTCGATGAACGCGCGCTGGAAGGCGCTGCCCACCAGATGGAACCAGCGGGTGCTGCCGTACGCCGGTACGGTGCTGTACTGCTCGAGAATGTTGAGTGCTTCGGTCATGGTCACGCCGCCCGACGAAGACGGCGGCATCGCGAGCAAGCGGTAGCCACGATACGTGCTGGCGATCGCGTTACGCGCCACCGGTGCATACATCTTGAGGTCGGCGCGTGAAATCACGCCACCGCCACGCTGCTGTTCGGCCACGAGCGAGTCGGCGATCCATCCTTCGTAAAATGCCTTGGCGCCACTGTCGGCGATCGCCTGCAGCGTGCGTGCGAGCTCCGGCTGCACGAGCCGAGCGCCGGCCGCCAGCGCACGGCCGTTCGGGAAGTACGGCGTGCCGGGACTGTTGCGCGATACCATCGTGGCGGCACGCGACATCGAACCGGCCAATGCGGTGTCGATCACGAAGCCCTCGCGTGCCAGCGTGATGGCCGGCTGCATGACGCGGGACAAGGGCATCGTGCCATATCGCTCGAGCAGCATGTTGAGTCCCGCGACCGCGCCGGGGACACCACTCGCGAGATGTCCTTCGATACTGCGGTCGGTGACCTTGCCATTGGCATCGACGTACATGTCGCGGGTGGCCGCCAGCGGTGCGACTTCGCGATAGTCGATGGCTGCCGAGCGACCGTCGGCCATGTGCACGATGGAGTAACCGCCGCCGCCGATGTTACCCGCTTCCGGCCACGTCACGGCCAGCGCGAAGCCGAGTGCCACAGCGGCGTCGACGGCGTTTCCACCGGCCTTCATGATTTCAGCCGCGGCGGCACTGGCGTCGACGCTGTTGCTCACGGCCATGGCCTGCGGTGCGAACGTCGGTGCGGCGCCGGCCGGGAGGCGCCATCCCGCCGGGAAGGTCGCGGCGGTGCGTGGCGGTAACGCGGTGCCGTCGGCGGGCGTCGCCCCGCGCGCGCAGGCGCTGAGGAGCGCGAGCGACGCCGAGAACGTGAGCGCGAAGGATTTCGGAAGAGTCATGACGGATCGACGCGAATCGTGAACAGACAGGGGATGCGACATGTCATACTGCCCCTTTTCGGGGCCGCGCGCCACGCCCGCCGCGCCGCAGCCTTCACGGCACCGCCAGCGGAGCACCGCCAGCGGAGCACCGCCAGCGGAGCACCGCCAGCCGGCATCGTGAGCACGGCCTGGACATGCTGTCGTGCGTCTCCGTGACGCGGGTTGCGATTCCCGCATCGCGACTCCTAAGTTGGACGAGAGCGACGCCGGCGAGCCCTCGCCGTCGCTCGTGCTGCCAGTTCCTTCGGCGGCATTCACCGGAACATCCCCCGCGCCACGACAAGAGAGCCGATCGCGTGGTGTCCCCTGAACCCGCTCCCGTGCCCGCACCGACACACGATTCACGTGTCACAGAACGTCGCAATCCGCGCACCGTCGACATCGACCTTGCGTCGCCGCTCGCGATCGTCGATCTCATCAACGCGGAAGATCAGGGAGTGGCCGCTGCGGTGGCCACGCAGCGGGAGCCGATCGCGGCGTCGATCGCGCTGATCGAAGCGGCGTTCCGGAGTGGCCGCCGTTTGCTGTATGTCGGCGCCGGGACGTCGGGCCGGCTTGGCGTGCTCGACGCCAGCGAGTGTCCACCCACGTTCGGGACCGACCCCGCGATGGTGGTCGGCATCATCGCCGGTGGCGACCACGCGTTGCGCCATCCGATCGAAGGCGCGGAAGACGATCCGGTGGCCGGCGCGGCGGTGATGGATGCGCACGCCGTGCAGGTCGGCGACGTGGTGTGTGGGATCGCGGCCTCGGGCACGACCCCGTTCGTGCGTGGGGCGCTCACGCGTGCGCGCGAACTGGGCGCCCGGACGTTGCTGATCGCGTGCACGGAGCCGCCCGAGGCGATGCGCGCAGTGGCCGACATCTGCATGCTGCCGGTGGTCGGGCCGGAAGCGCTCACGGGTTCGACGCGACTGAAGGCTGGCACCGCCACCAAACTGGTGTGCAACATGCTCACGACCGGCGCGATGATCCGCGTGGGCAAGAGCTACGGCAACCTGATGGTCGATCTGCGCGCCACGAATGTGAAACTGCAGGATCGCGCTGAACGCATCGTGATGGAGGTCACTGAGCTGTCGCGTGACGCGGCGCGTGCGCTGCTCGTGCAGGCCGATGGCCGCGTGAAGCTGGCGTTGGTGATGCAGGCGTTGCACGTCGATGCCGAGACCGCGCGGCGGCGTCTCGAGGAAGGGCAGGGCGTGGTGCGCCGCGTCGTGCCGAATGCACCGCCGCCGGTCGTCTGACGTTGCGCGACACCGTCGCCGATCAGGGGCGCATTCTCGTTGGGCTGATGTCGGGCACGTCGCTCGACGGGATCAGTGCGGCCGTCGCACGGTTTCGCGACCTGCCGAACGGTCGTGTGCACTGCGACCTGCTGGGGTTCACGCATCGGGCCTATCGCGAGGACGAACGCGCGCGGATCGAGCAGGCGATGCAGCAGGGCACCGCGCGCGAGTATTGTCGTGTGCACGCCGACATCGGCGACTGGATGGCCGATGCGGCACTGGCCGCGATGGCCGACGCGGGGGTGACGGCGCGCGAGGTCGCGGCCGTGGCGTCGCATGGACAGACGCTGTGGCATGAACCCGGGCACAGCACGTGGCAGGTGGGTGATGCCGCGCGCATCGCCGAGCGCACCGGGTGCGATGTCGTGTCCGATTTCCGTTCGCGCGACGTGGCCGCCGGCGGACAGGGCGCCCCGTTGGTGACCATCGCCGACTGCATGTTGTTCGCGCATGACACACAGTGGCGCGCCCTGCAGAACATCGGCGGCATCGGCAACGTGACCGTGGTGCCGCCGGCGAACACGCACGCTCGTGGCGGGATGCAGTCGGTCCGCGCGTTCGATACGGGCCCCGGTGTCGTGATCATCGATGGCGTGGTCCGGGCGCTGTACGACGGCCTGCCCTACGACCGCGATGGCCTGATCGCCGCCAGTGGGCAGGTGCTCGAGTCCGTCGTGCGGAACGCGCTGCGGCATCCGTACTTTGCGGACGCGCCGCCCAAGAGCACGGGACGTGAGCTGTTCTCGCGGGCGTATGTCGCGCAGTTCATTCAGGACTGCCAGGCGGTGGGGGCCGCGCCAGCCGACATTGTCGCGACCGCGACCGCACTGACGGCCCGCTCCCTGGCCGACCAGTACCGCCGGTTCATCCCCGAGCCCGTGCGGGATGTGGTGCTTTCCGGGGGCGGCGCCCACAATCCGGCGCTCATCCGTATGATCGAAACGGCCGTGGCCCATGAAAATGGGCCTCAGGTGTGTATCTTTGATGGATTGTATTTCGATGGAGAGGCAAAAGAAGCGGTGGCGTTTGCACTGCTGGGCTATCTCCACCTTTCGGGCCGCGCCGGCAATGTGCCCAGCGCAACGGGAGCGCGAGGTCCGCGTCCCCTCGGTTCGCTCACTCCATCCGTCCGTTAGTCGCTCATGAGCGAACCGTCCCGTCGTGAACTCGCGCAGCTGCTCATTCCTGTACTCCGGTGGTCGCCGTCCGGCGGCTTTGCCGACACACGTCCGCTCATCGAGCAGTCGCTCGCTTTGGGCGTGGGCGGGTTTCAGCTGGTCGGCGGTGAGCAGGATGGTGTGCGCGCGCTCGCCAAGGAGCTGCAGCTCAAGTCGCGTCATCCGTTGCTGATTGCGGCCAATCTGGAACGTGGGGCCGGGCAGCAGTTCGCCGGCGCCACCGGACTGCCGCCGCTCGCGGCCATCACGTCGCTTGACGACATCGAAGCGTTGCGCCGCGCGGCACGGCTGACGGCCCGGGAAGCGCGTACGATCGGCGTGAACTGGAACCTCGCGCCGGTGTGCGATCTCGATCTGCTGCTCGAGAACCCGATCACCGGCACGCGCGCGATGGGCACCGATGCGCGGAAGGTGGCGCAACTCGTCACCGCGTGGGTCGAAGCCTGTCAGGCGGAAGGCGTGCTCGCGTGCGCGAAACATTTCCCCGGCATGGGGCGTGTCACACACGACCCGAATCTCGAAGTGCCGGTGGTCGAGACGCCCGCCGATCGGCTCAAGGAGCAGGATCTGCAGCCGTTCCGGGCGGCCATTGCCGGCGGCGTGGCCAGCGTGATGACGTCGCACGTCGTGTACCCGGCGCTCGACTCGAGCCGGGTGCCGGCCACGCTCTCGCGCGAGATCCTGCAGTGGTTGCTGCGGCAGCAACTGAAGTTCGACAATCTCATCGTGGCCGATACGATGACGATGACGGCGGTGCTGGAGGGACGCACGGCGGCTGAGGCGGCCGTGCTGGCGGTGCGTGGTGGATGCGACGTGTTGCTGGCTCCCGGCGATCTCGAGGAGGCGCTCGACGCGCTCGAGCGCGCCTATGACGACGGGACGCTCGAGCCCGAGCGTGTGAAGCACTCGGTGCGGCGTCGGCTCAAGTGGGCGCAGTGGGCGTCACCGCCGAACGACTGGCGTCGCCCGAGTGGCGCCGACACGGCGTGGGGCGCCCTGCTCGCGGACAGGGTCATTCGCGTCGAGCATGGTCCGCTACCGCCGGTCGGCACGATCACGGAAATGGCGATTGTCGACGACGATCATGATGCCAATGGGCCGTCCGTCGAGCGCACCGGGATCGCCGAAGCCATGCGCCTTGGCGGCAACGACGCGCGACTGGTCGATGCGCCGACGCCGGCCAGCGGCGGTCCGTTCGTGATCGCCCTGTTCGCCGACTATGTCGAGGGGAAGGGACGGACCACCCTGCTGCCGGAGACGGTGGCGCAGGTGCACGCTCTCGTGGCGCAGGCCGAAGCGCTGCAGCGCTCGGTGATTCTGATCGGATTGGGCGACCCGCGCTGG
>CANGXK010000037.1 GCA_947457715.1 Gemmatimonadota bacterium | reverse complement strand
TGGGCCATTCGGAAAACCTGTGTTCATCAGGCAGGCCCAGAGAATGCTGTTTTAGGCTCTTTACGAAATAGAGTCGTGTGGCACACCGCTACGTGACTGCGCCCCGCTCATCCGCGGCATCTCCGCGCGGATCCGCGGCTAAGTTGTGTATGCCGACCGCCGCCGAACCGCCGGCACCGCGGATGGGCACCGATTGCGGATGCACCACAACACCATTGAGAGCGTGGGGGTGGCACACCGTGGCGTGAGCGAGGGCCTCAATGCGAAGAGGCAGTAGATCCAGTACGGCGCGCGCGGGTTTCGGCATCGCGAAGCGTTCAAGATGGAGATCTCTTTTCACGGCGGCGGATTGGATCTCGAACCACGACTTTCCTGACCCTCACCCACTACAAACCCGGAAGAGCCTATTTTGTTTTGAGGACGGCAGGAGGAAACACGACGAGTGTGCCGCTCTGCGCATTACGAGCCGTGTCATCCATCACGCTCTCTGCGGTGTTGCCACAGCCATGTTGCCACAGGCGGTCTATCCCCGATACCTTTGGCGTCCTGATCCATTATCGCTGTACCTGTGAGGTGTGCCGGTGTCCAACTCTGACGCGATCTCCCCGAGCATCACGAGCCCGACGCCGCCCCCCGTGACGACGCCGCCAGCGCTCGTGTATCCAGAGCTACTGTCAGCGCACGACGTCGACGTATACCTCGACTTGCGGCGCGCGGCGGCGTGGTTCGAATCGGTCGGCCAGTGGTGCTCGTTCCGTGGGCCCAAAGCGGCAGAAGCGCTCAATGGCCTCGTCACCAACGACGTCTCGCTGCTGCAGCCGGGCGAGGGGATGCATGCTGCAGCGCTGACGCCGAAGGGCAAGATCCTCTGCGACATGCTGATCTTCCGTATGGACGAATCGACGTTCATGCTCATGCTGCCTCGCACGTGTGCGCCGCAGTGGTTCGCGACGGCGCGCAAGTACGTCAACCCACGACTCGCGAAGGCCGAAGACGAGTCCGCGCAGTGGTGCACGTGGATGCTGTACGGCGCCGAAGCCTCGAAGGCGGTGGCATTGCTTGGCGGCGGCGCACACACGGCCGAAGATCTCGGTACCGTGATGGCTCAGGGGCTCGCCGAGTGGAAGCTGTGGCAGCATGGGCTCGGGAACATCGGCCCCGCGGATGTGCGACTCATTCGTGCGCCGCTGATGGGGGCGATGCCCGGCTTCATCCTCATGGCCGACTCCCGCGATGCCGACATTGTCCGAGGGCGCCTTGAGACGTCGATGTACCGCCAAGGCACGCGAGCGGCCTTGAACGTCGCGCGGGTGGAAGGCGGACGCCCGGCGTGGGGCATCGATATGGACGAGAGCACGATCCCGCAGGAAGCGAATCTCGACACGCTTGGCGCAATCTCCTTCACCAAAGGCTGCTACACCGGGCAGGAGACGGTGGCGCGCGTGCACTTCCGCGGCCATGTGAACCGGCGACTGCGCGGCCTGCTCGGCAGCGCACCGTTGCCGCAGTACGCCTCGGTACTCGACGCGACCGGCAAGGTGGTTGGCGATGTCCGAAGCACCGTCGTCTCGCCACGCCTGGGGCCGATCGCGTTCGCGATGATCCGGCGGGAGGTTGTGGAAGGAGACACGGTGATCGTGGACGGGACGGATGGCCCGATCACCGCCCAAGTGCGCGAGCTCCCCTTCCCGGAGTAAATCGTCGCTCGGCACTGAACACTCCCGTTGCGAAACTCCGAACACCATACGCCTGATCGGATATCAGGCATCTGACGGGATAGCGTGTTCAGACACGAGCCACTCCAGCCCACAGTCAGGCACCACCCGTCGCAACGTGCACGACGCACAAAAAAAGCGGGCGACTTTCGTCGCCCGCTTTTCGGCCTTCAGCTTCGCAGCTTAGTGCTTGGTCGTGTCGGCAGCCGGGGCAGCCATCGCGGCCGAATCCATCGCCGGGGCAGCCATCGCGGCCGAATCCATCACCGGGGCGGCAACGGCCGGAGCAGCGGCGGCCGAATCAACGGCCGGAGCCTCTTCCTTGGCGGAGCAGGCAGCGAGCACGAGTGCAGCAGCGACGAGAGCGATGCGCTTCATAGTGGAGGACTCCATACGGTGCGGTGGTTGCGCCGTGCGTCCTAAAAAGCGCACGGCCCCCCCGGCAGAATGCCGACGGGGATCAAGCACGGGGAATGTACGTTTCTAAGCTCAGCTGTCAAGAGCAACCCCACCGCGTCCTCAGAGTTCCGACCGAAGCCAACCGTTTGTCGCATAACGGTTTCCATCGCACCGACCGGTCGCCGTGCCGCCCGGTAACGCGCCCGTCCATCGGCCGAAGATTTGCCGTTCGGGCACAACTCGCCGTTCTTATGCGCTCTTCCTTCATCAAGAAGTCGCCGGCGGTTGTTGGACCGCCCAACGTACGACCTTCAGTCCAGACCAGTGTCCAGACTCCCCGAGACCCTCGGCGCGCTCAAGCGCTCCGCGTACGCCAGCAATCGTCCGAAGTCCGTCAAAGACGAGATCCGCCGGAACCTGATCGCGCGCCTGCAGGATGGTGGCCCGCTGTTCCGCGGCGTTCTCGGCTACGAGGACACGGTCATGCCGCAGATTGTGAACGCGCTCCTCGCGCGACACAATTTTATCCTGCTCGGCCTCCGCGGGCAGGCCAAGTCGCGCATCCTCCGCGCGCTGGTCACCTTGCTCGACGAGCAGATGCCCGTCGTGGCCGGCAGCGAGGTGAATGACGATCCGTTCGCCCCGATCTCGAAGTACGCCAAGCAGCTCCTTCAGGAACATGGCGACGATACGCCGATCGGTTGGGTCTCGCGCGATCAGCGCTACGTCGAGAAGCTCGCGACACCCGATGCGACCATCGCCGACATCATCGGTGACGTGGATCCCATCAAGGCCGCGCGCGGTGGGCACATCCTCGGCGATGAGCTCACGATCCACTACGGCATGCTGCCGCGCGCCAACCGCGGCATCTTCGCGCTGAACGAACTTCCCGATCTCGCCGGTAAGGTGCAGGTCGGCCTGTTCAACATCATGCAGGAAGGCGACGTGCAGATCAAAGGCTATCCGGTGCGCCTTGCACTCGATGTCCTGCTCTGTTTCACCGCCAACCCGGAAGACTACACTGCCCGCGGCAAGATCATCACGCCGCTGAAGGATCGTATCGGCAGCGAAATCATCACGCACTACCCCGAGAGCGTCGAACTCGGCGTCGAGATCACGCGTCAAGAGGCGTGGACGCAGCGCACCGACGGTGTGCAGATCCGTGTTCCCGACCTGATCGAAGAAGTGGTGGAACGCATCGCCTTCGAAGCACGCGACGACAAGCGCATCGACAAGCGCTCCGGCGTCTCGCAGCGCATGCCGATCACCGCAATGGAGAACGTCGTCTCGAATGCGGAGCAGCGCGCGCTGCGCAACGGCGACTCGGAGGCGGTCCCTCGTGTTGCCGATGTGTACGCCGCACTTCCCGCCATCACCGGGAAGATCGAACTCGAGTACGAGGGAGAACTCATCGGTGGGGCCACGATCGCCAGGGACCTCATCCGCCGCGCCTGCGATGCCACGCTACGTGCGCGCGCCGGAGACATCGACGCCGAAGACGTGATCATGTGGTTTGATGGCGGCGGCGCGCTGCAGGTGGCCGACGAGATCGCGATGGACCTCGTCCGTCAGGGCTTCGAAACCGTGCCGGGACTCGTGCAGACGGTGATCGCGCTCGGACTCGCCAAGAAGGGCGACGACGCGATGGTCGTGGTGGCCTGCGAACTCGTGCTCGAAGCGCTGGTGGCGCGACGGAAGATCTCGCGGTCGGACGAAGGGAAGTACGGGAAAGCGGAACGCGAATCGAGACGGAACAAGGGACAACAGGATTATTTCGGCTGATCACTGAACGGCCCAGTACTCGGTAGTCGGAATTCTGGCATCGGACTGGGTATAGTGCTCAGAATTCAGCAACCATAGTCCACAGTGCCGAGCGGGTTTCCTGGATTCGCATAATCCTCGGAGACCTCGCTCGGCACTCGCTTGGGGGGGAGCATGCAACGCCCGCGGCCCGACACGCAGTAAGGAAATTCTCGAAACCGAGCACTGTAGCTGCTGAATTCTGACCACTATAAGCAGTCTGATGCCCGAGTTCCGAGCACTGAGTACTGGGCCGTTCAGGGATCAGCGAGTACTGGGCTGTTCACTATCACCGCTCGCTGTCGATCCCTCAGTCCGGCCGGTTAACCCTACGTTAAGGCGCCGAGCCTCATCTTTTGCGGGTGCACTTACCCCGCCTCTGGATGACACTCCGCCTACTGTTCCCGGCGGCCGCGCTTACGCTCGCGGCCGCCTCTTTGGCGACTGCGCAGGGATCTCCCCCCGATTCGGTCAGACGTATCGAGCCGGTGAGCGTCCGTGGATCACGGGCTCCCTCCGTCACCGGCGGCGCCACCAGTCTCATCATCCGCCCCGACTCGCTGCCCATTCCGCTGCAGCCCGCAGCGCCGTTGGCGGAGATGCTGCGGCAGACCGCGTTCGTGCTCGTGCGGCAGAACTCGCGCGGAGAAATGGAGATCGGCGTGCGTGGATCCGACTCCCGACAGGCGGCCGTGTTCCTCGACGGCCTGCCCCTGACCGCCGGCTGGGACTCGCGGACGGATCCGTCGTTGATTCCCACGACCGGTATCGAGCAGATCTCGTTCGTGCGCGGTCTCGCGACCCTGTTGGGTGGCGCAAACAGCCTGGGTGGTGTGCTGCGCATGGATCTCAATGCGCCAGTGTCCGGCACCGCGCGTCGGGCGGCGGCGCTGCGTCTCGGCGCCGGCGTGGATGAGTTCCAATCAACGGTGCTGTCGGCGAGTGGCGTCAAGCCGTTTGACGTGGCGGGCGGCATGCTTCGGTTGAGCGGCGGACTCACGTCACGGCAACGCAATGGCCTTGCCCTCGCCGGGGGTGATCTCGGCAACGGGCTGACCGGCGGCGTGGCCGATCCGGGCGACATCAACGATCGCCGCCTGCGCACCAACACCGCACTCGAGCAGCTCGATGGCTTTGCGGCGGTTCGCTATGATCATCGCAGCGGCGCCTTCGCCGGCTTTACGGGCACGGCCTACGATGCGAAACGTGGCGTCGCGCCCGAACAGCACATCGCGGCACCCCGCTTCTGGCGCTACCCAGAGCAGAGGCGCTCGCTCGGCGTGCTCTCGGTCGGATCCGGTCTTCGCAAGACGCCGTTCGGCCAGGGGCGCATTGATGCGAGTGCCGGACAGACGACACAGTCGCTCGAGATTGAGAGCTTCACCGATCGCACCTTCTCCGTACTCTCGACGCGCGAGTTGGGAGGCGAGTCGAGCACCATCACCCGTATCGAGGCCTCGCACACCTTGCCCCGCAGTGCGATGGTCAAGGTGGCGAGCACCGGGAGCACGGTGCGCTACGACGAAACGCTCGATGCGCAACTGGCCACGGCCGCGGCGGTGCGCTACGAACAGCGCCTGTCGAGTGTTGGTGCGGAACTGGAGATTCCGCTCGCCGGGAGCGTGCTGCTAAGCGGCGGCATCGTGCAGGACGAGGCTCGCACGCCCAAGACCGGCGGGCGCACCGCGCTCGGTACCCTCAGCCGCAGTGGCTGGCGCGTCGGCACCACGTGGCGTGCCGCCGATGGCGTGCGGCTGCACGCGTCGGCGAGCGAGCGCGCCCGATTCGCGGCGTTGCGCGAGTTGTACAGCGGATCCCTCAATCGCTTCGATCCGAATCCCGATCTCAAGCCCGAGAATCTGCGCGGCATCGAGGCCGGTGTGACGCTGGATGACGGCGCGTTTGCCAAGAAGGGACTGCAGCTGCAAGTGGTCGGTTTCCGCCACAATCTCGAAGACGCGGTCATTCGCATCACGCTGCCGAATCGTCGTTTCCGCCGTATCAACCGCGACGAAATCAAGAGCAGTGGGGTCGAACTGCTGGCGTCCTTCACACCGGTCGGGTGGCGCGGCGCATCGATCACTGCCGACGCAACCCTGCAGAAGATTCGCGTCTATGATCAGACCATCACAACGGGCGGCAACGAGCGCTTCGCCGAGCACAATCCGGAGCAACGCGCGAATCTCGCGCTCGCCTCACCCACCATCCTCGGCTTCCGAGGCAGCGTCATGGCGCGCCATACTGGCGCGCAGTATTGCCAGCACCCTGATCTCGCGAGGCTCGTGAAGCTCGATGCCCAGACCACCGGCGATGCCGCGGTCACGCGAGGCTTCTCACTCCGCCGCGGTGGACTGCTGAAGAAACTCACCGCGCTCGTGGCGATGGATAACGTGGCGAATCGCACGGTGTACGATCAGTGCGGGTTGCCGCAGCCTGGACGCACGCTGAGGGTTGGAGTGACACTGCAATAGCGCGGAGACTGCCAAACCCAGTACTCAGTGCTCAGGCTCAGGCATCTGACTGCTGATAGTGCTCAGAACTCAGCAGCGACAGTCCACAGTGCCGAGCGGTTTGGTGGTGCTAGCGTCCGCGGGTCCTTCTTTCCGCACCCGCGGTACAGCGCCCGTGAGGCCGCTCGCGTTTCCCCGAGCCCCGCGGCCCCACACGCGGTAAGGAAACGCTCGAAACCGAGCACTATGGTTGCTGTATTCTGACCACTATAAGCAGTCTGGCTCCTGAGCCTGAGCACTCAGTACTGATCCATCGTATCCCGCACCATCAAGCCGTTCACTGCTGCTTCCCCACGCAACGCGCCGCCCCCGCGGCCCCAACCGCAAACTGCAGAATCGACAATACATCACCCGAGTCCAGCACCCCGTTGCAGTTCGCATCCGCACGCGGCATCGGGTTCGGTGCGCTCGTCGGCAGTACTCCCACCAGTGCCTGCTGCGCCAACGTTGCATCGAACGCGTTCACGAACCCATCGGCGTTGACATCACCGCGCAGCACACTCGCTCCCGTCACGATCGTCGTCGACCACAGTCCGCGGCCGTAGGTGCTCGCGTAGAGATTACCCGTGGCCGCCTGATAAACGAGATCGAGGACCCGTGCATTGGGGAACCCTGGATTCGCCACGGTCCACGTCGCACCGTTGTCGGTGGACTCGTAGATCCCTACGTCGGCGCCCACGAACAGTCGCGACGTGCCGGGAATCATCACGACCGCATTGAACGGAATGTCCGGCAACGAGCCGGTGAGATTCATCCAGTTGGTCCCGAAATCGTCAGTGGCGTACACGTGCCCCGCGCCGGTGCCCGAGTGCGTGATCACGGCACGACCTGCCACCGTCGCGTCAGTCGCGATATCGGTGACCGCCCGATTCGGGAGGGTAGACGAGACCGGGGTGAACGTCGCACCCGCATCCTGTGACACCTGCACGTTGCCATCGCTGGTCCCTACCCACATCACGCGCGAATCCACGGGCGAAATCGCCATGCTCGTGATCGACCCGCTGCCCTTTGACAAGTCACCCGTGAGGGTCGCCCACGACACGCCCTCGTTCTGCGTGCGCCACAGGCGATAGGTGCCGTAGAACAGCGTCGTGGAGCTCGTGGGGTCGATCACCATGGGCGACAGAAACTGCTTGCGGTCGGTGCTGCTGAAGCCGCGCTGCACCTGCCCGATGCTCGTGCCGAGCGGGTTACGGGTGACGCGCACGATGAAGCTGGTGCCGTAACTCGTGGTCCAGAACACATTCGAGTTCGTCGGGCTGAAGGCGTTCCATCCGCCGTCACCGGAGGGCGACGCCATCGTCCAGAATCCCGAGCCAAAGCCCCACAGGGAGCTGTTGTCCTGCAGTCCGCCGGCGACGAAATCAGGAATCGTGGGGTGCACCGCGATCCCCGGATAGAACTGCGTCACCGAGATGTTGGTATTGCGGCTCACCCAGCTGTTGCCGCGATCGTACGACGCATGCACGCCGCCGTCGTTGCCGCTCACGATTACCGTCGGATCACTGGGGGCGAACTCGAACGCGTGCCAGTCCACGTGCAGATCGTTCGCGACAACCGAAAATGACTGTCCGCCGTCTCGCGAACGGTAGATGCGCGAGCCGCCGAGGATCACGCTGTTGGCGTCCTGCGGGTCGACCTCGAGCACCAGGTTGTACGTACTCTGCGTGCCGAAATCGAGGCGAGTCGGCGACCCGTACACGCCCTGCGCGGCCAGCACCGTAGCCGTCGCACCCGCACTATCAAGACGCACCAGCTTTTCCATGCGCGCCCTGACCACTTCCACGGCCCACACGGCGTTCGGCGCATCAGCGGTGACCGCGAGGGCAATGCGCTGCACCGTGCCGCTGGCGGTGTACACCTGCTGCCAAGTGGCACCGCGGTCGGTCGAGCGATACACGCCGTTGGCCGAGGAACCCGCCGACGCCGCACGCGCCGCCCACACAATGTTGTCGTTGGCCGGATCAAACTCCACGTCGGATACGAAGCCCGGCAGCACCGTGGTCCACGCTGATCCGCTGTTGGTGCTGCGATGCAAGCCGTTGCTCGCAGCATACAGCACCACACTCGTGCCCTGCGTACCCGCGAGACTCGGCGCGACGCGAATGCGATACGCCCGGGTAGACTGCGCGCCACTCACCGGCGCCAAGACACCGGATCCGTTGATCTCCGTCCACGTCGTACCGCCATCGAACGAACGCAGCAGGCCACAGCCATTGGACTGCGTGGGCTCACCGGTTCCTACGTAAATGATGCTGGGATTCACCGGGTCGATCGCGATCGATCCTGTGTTCAGCGAACACTGGTTGTCAGTAAGCGGTGTCCACGTGGCCCCGCCATTGACAGTCCGCCACACGCCACCAGACGCCGAGCCGGCGTACACGATACTTGGATTCGTGGGGTGAATCGCGATCGCCCGGATCCGACCACCGTCGGCATTCGGTGACGAACCGTAAAAGCCGCTGGTCTGGAATCCGAACGGACCCACCGATCGCCACGGGGCCATCTGCATGCTGGCTTGCCCACTCGGCGTGCGGAAGCCGGCGCCGCGCGTCGCCGAGACCGCCGACACGCGCGCTGCATACACGGGGTTCTGCGTGTATTCGCCGAACGGATAGGCGCGCAGCTGCTCCATCCATTCGCGGCGAACCTCGAATCCGGCCTCACGCACCTCCACCACCTGCGCCTGTGCACCCGTCGGCACCGCCGCACGCACACCGCAAAATGCACTTAGCAGCAGCAGACGCGTCATCGGGACTCGCCGGTTCACTTGATCACCCCCGTCGGCAGCACCGTCGCGCGCTCGCGCACATCGGACGCGTCGGCTTGGTGCAGCTCGGTCACCACCAACGTGAGCAGCGACGGCGCCTTGGCCACGGCGTTGCCGTCGCGCGCGACAAAGCGCACCCGCGCCACGACGTCGCTTGGCAATCCGGTCTGGTGCGCGGCCGCGATCATCACACGTCCTCGACTTGCATGCATCGCCCGCAGCGCACCGTCCTGCGGCGACACATCGCTCAGGAAACGCAAGCGCGTGGTATCGTAACCTACCGCCGCCGTCATGCTCACCGGCCGCGTCGTGGCCGACGTGAGGTCGAAGCCGTTCAATCGCACATCGACCGTGATCACACTGTCCCCCGCCGGCACCGGCGTGAGCAGCAGCTGCGCGGTGGGCTGCGTGCTGGGCCGCGGATTCACGGCGCCCTCGCTCAGCGTATCCCGACAGGCCGTGGTCCAGAGTGTTACGCCCAGCAGGACCGCCAGCGCGCGGCCTGAGTTCCTACGGGAATGCGCGACGCGTCTCTCCATTCGCCTCACTTGATCACCACCGGATATTGAAGCGCCGAGGCGTTGCCCAGGAGCGATGCCTGATTGAGGTCGAGCAACTCGACATGCCGCAGCACGAACTGACTGCGGCCCGGCGTCGTCGGCGTGAAGTCGAAACGTCCGAGCGTGATGACGCCTGTTAATCCCGAGGCGCTGGCAATCGAAATGCGCGTCGTACCCGAGCCAGCGTCGCTGACGATCACCGGCGCCCCCACGGTTCCGGGAACGGTGGCGTTGAGCCGCAGCATCGCCGGGGTGCCGAAGTTTGTCGGCCAGGTGAAGACGAACTGTGCCGCGCCGACTGTGGCGCCGCGGGTATCCAGCGATAACGTGACGGAAAAGTTCACATTGCGCGGGTACTCGATGCTCACCACGTCGGCGCGCAGCAGCGGCCCCGTGGTGCGCGGCACGTTGACGAAGATTGAATCGAGCGCACCACCATTCAGCGTCGTCTGCGCCACAATCCACGCCTGTCCACCAAGACGTCCGGTCACACGGCCATCAACCGCCACGGTCGCGATCGACGGCGAACGACTGGAAAAGCTGATTGGCGCCGCCGCGACGGCACGGCCGTCACTGTCCAGCACGACCGGCGTAATAAGCAGCGTGCCGTTGACGTCGAGCTGATTCACCTTTTCCGAGGCGAGGCCGTAGCGCACCGACGTCGAGGCCCGCACATCGAACGTCACAGGCAGGACGACACTGCCGGCGTTGCCCGACGTGAGCACAACACTGGCACGATAAATGTCAGTGTTGAGCGCCGACGGGTCGGCGCGCAACACCAGACGCCCGGGATTCGTGAGCAGGGTAGCCGACAGCCACCCACTGGCGCCGATGTACGTCACATTCGTGGTCAGGAGCGACAGCGCCGTACAGCTGCCAATGGCCTCGCTGATCGTGAGCGTATCGACGACCGGCGTGCGCAATGCGAAGCCGACGATCGTGCGCGTCGTGACCGAGAGAGAAAGCTCCGGCGCGCGCGACACATCGCAGGGGGTCACGGTGAGTGGGAGCGCGGGAAGACCCGGCGCTGAGAAGGACAGCGTGCGCGCGCCGCCGCCGCCGGTGATGCCGAAATTCGCGAACGTGACCACACCGTTGCTGGCCTGCGCCGACGCGCCGGTCAGTGTGCCCTCGCCGGTACCGATCGACGCGGTGACGGTCAGCGTCGCGTTGATCGCCGGATTGCCCGCGTTATCGAACACATCGAGCACGGGTTGCGTGGTGAAACTGGAGTTGAGACCGCCGCCCGCCGGGACCAACCGGAACGCCAGGACAGCGGCCGGACCGGCGACCACGCTGAATGATGTCGTGTTCACGGCGCTGAGACCGGCCGCCGAGAAGGCCAGCGCGCGCGGCCCGGCACGGCCCGTGATCACCAACTGCGAGAAGGTGGCGATGCCCTGCACCGAGGTGACGGTGGTGACGCCACCGATCGTACCAACGCCCGAGGCGAAGCTGGCGCTGACCGGCACGCTGGCGTCCGTAACGAGATTGTCGAGCGCATCGCGCACCTCGACGGCGGGCGCCGAAGCGAAGGTCGAACCGGAGCCCACGTCGACCGGCTGCGTGCGCACGACGAGCTTGGCCGGCGCGCCGGCGGTCACGGTGATGCTGAAGCTGCCCACCACGCCAAGCGAGGTGGCGCTGATCGTGGTCGCCCCTACAGTGGTCGCAGTCACGACGCCCTGTGGTGACACCACGGCCACCGTCGGCGTGCTCGAGCTCCACACCACCGTGGGGGCAGCCACCAGCTGGGCGCGCTTGTCGGTCACGCGCACCGCGAGCGGCACCGAAGCCCCGGCGGCCACCGTGCCCGAGCCGCCGCTAGCGCTCACAGTGACCGTCGGTGCCACGTCGGGCACGACCGGATCCCCGCCACCACCACAGGCAGCAACGAGCAGCAGCGCGCACCAGAGGGCGAGTTGGCGTTTCACCGCGGCTCCTGAATCGTGACCATCACCGGCGCACTGGTGCCGCGCGCATTGGTGACCGTGAGCGCATAACGTCCCGCGCTCCACAACATCGGCGCCGCCCCACCGCCACTCGGCACCCGATCCGGCAGCGACAGCACGATCACCGTCCCCCCGTTGCGCGACAGCACCGCCGATAGGATGACGGGA
>CANGXK010000036.1 GCA_947457715.1 Gemmatimonadota bacterium | reverse complement strand
TGATCACGAGGCGCGTGGCGCGACCGCCGGAGAGCGGCGCGCTGATGATCGCATTGGCGATGACGGTGGTGGAGTCAGCGACAAACGTGAGGATTCGCGTGCCGGCCACACCGGTCACCGTGAGGGCACCGAAGCTCGCCCGCCCCTGCGCGTCGGTCGAAACCGTCGTATTCACCGCCGTCGTGACACCCGATCCTCCCGTTGCCACCACCGTCACTCGGCGGCCCGCCACCGCCACGTCGTTCCCGTCACGGTCGCGCAGCTGTACCTGGAGCGGCGAGCCCGTGGGTATGCCGCTGCGAAGACGCGGCGCCGCGCCGACATAGACCAGCGTCGCCGCGGCGCCCGGGGTGATGTTGAACGGCGCGGAAGCGACCGTCGTGAGCCCGGTGGCGGAGAATTGCAACGATCGCTCTCCGGTCAGGCCGGCAACGGCCAAGTCGGTAAATCGGGCGATGCCCTGCTGCGAGGGGATCGTCACACTGCCGGTGAGCGTTCCTGCCCCGACCAGCCCCACGTTCACAAGCGTGGAGGTCGCTGTGACGATGTTGTCGTATTGATCGCGCACCTCCACCACCGGCTGCGTGGATAGGCGCGCCCCCGACGCACCGCCCGTGGGTTGTGTGGCCATCACCAGCTTGGCCGGGGTTCCCGGGGTTACCGCGATCGTGATGTTGCCGGTGGCGCCGCCGGAGGTCGCACTGATCGTGGTCGTCCCGGCCTGCGCGCTCGTTACCATCCCCGTAGACGACACGGACGCGATGGCGCTGTTGGCAGAACTCCAGCTGAACGCCGCGCCGCTGGCGAGCTTGCCACGCTTGTCGGTCAGCGTTGCCGACAGCAACACAGAGCTCCCGGCGGTCAGCGAGGTCACCCCATTGGTGGCCGTAATGGCCACAACGGGCGGGATGTCGGGGGACGCCGGATCACCGCCGCAGGCGGAGACGGCGAGAACGGCAACGAGGCCACACAAAAGGCGGCGGCCGGCAGAGAGCGGCATTGATGCGGGGCGGGAGACCGAAGCGGACCGAAGCGGACCGAAGGCAGCAGCGTACGCCGTGAGCCTCATGATGTCAAACGTACACACCGCGGGACCACTTTCGCTCGCAGGAAGCCTGCGAGGAGTCCCGCACCAGCCTGAGTACTGCGCCGATCCCGGCGTCCGATTACTCCTCAGTCGCCAACCCGGATGCCCTGCACTGCGGCACCAAACAGGAACCAGTTGATCACCATGAGCACGCCGGCGGGGATTGCGTCTGTCCATGGGTCGCGGACCCGCACACGCGTGATTACACCGAGCGCCATGAGGAGGGCCAGTCCGGCGGTGGACGGAAACACCAGCAGCGGGACGACGAGACTTCCCAGTAATCCGAGCGCGCCAAGCACCTCCAGAAGGCCCACGAGACGCCGGAACCTGGTCAGGTCGTACCGGGCGAACTCCTCGGCCATGGCGCCCATGAACAGGCAACTCACGCCGTAACTCAGGAAGAGCACGACCGACAGCACGAAGGCGATGCGAACTGCGAGCGTCATGAGACCGTTGTTTATTGAGGAACACGTTGGTGCACGACTGACACTTCTTCGATGGAGACCGCGATGCCGTCGTCACCGATCCTCGCGATACTGCAGCTGGTGGTGGGACTCGGACTGCTGAATGTCTGGGTGATGCGCGCCGGTGGCCCCACGGACTACCGTGGCGGACAGGCGCAATCGCTACGCGGGGAGTTCGACGTGTACGGGTTGCCGGCCTGGATGTTCTACGTCGTGGGCGGTCTCAAGACGCTGGCGGGCCTCGTGCTGATCGCGGGAATCTGGGTGCCGTCGATCGTGCGCCCCGCGGCGCTGCTCGTGGCCGCGCTGATGGTGGGCGCGATCGCGATGCACGTGAAGGTGAAGGACCCGATGCGGCGCTTGCTGCCCGCCCTCGCCGTGCTGGCCATGTGCCTCTGGATCGCGAAGCAGACCTGATGCGCGCTGTGGAGTCAACGTCAGTGGACCACGACTTCGTTCCGGCCCCGCCGCCACCGCCCGACGCGCGTCTGCGAGCGAGCTGGGACGCGAACGCCGCGGCATGGACCGTCGCTGTCCGCGAGCAGCGCATTCCCAGTCGTCGCGCGGGCACCGACGCGGCGATCGTCGCGGCATGTGCGGGCCGGGTGGCAGACCGGGTGTTGGATGTCGGCTGTGGCGAAGGATGGCTGGCGCGGGCGATCGCTCACCCGTCGCGCGACGTCGTTGGCATCGATGGCAGCGTCGCCCTGATCGAGCAGGCCCGCGCGCTGCCGATGCCCGGCGTCCGCTTCGCTGCGGTCAGCTACGAGCAGTGCATCGCCGGCGCCGAGGCCGATGAGCACGAGCTCGCCGGAATGTGGAATCTGATCGTGTGCAACTTTGCCCTGCTGGGCGATCCGCTCAGTCCACTGCTCGGTGCACTCGCCCGGCGCTTGGCACCCGATGGCCGCCTCCTCATTCAGACGGTGCACCCCTGGCCGGCAATGGGCGACGGGCCGTACGAGTGCGGATGGCGTGAGGAGCAGTTCCAAGGGTTCGGTGTCACGTTTCCCGATACGATGCCGTGGTACTTCCGGACACTGCGCTCGTGGCACCGTGAGCTTGATGCTGCGGGGCTGGATATCCGCCAAATGGAGGAACCGCTGCACCCGGAGACGCGCCGGCCACTATCGTTGCTGCTGCATTGCGCGCCGCGATGCTAGCGCCCGTTGCACTTTCCACGGTCCTGGTGCGGTGGCCGCGACGCCTCCGCCCCTGCCGGGATCGGCTGGGGACGTCGCGGTTTGCGTCCCGCATTCCATGACCTGACAGGGCCACGGCCGGCGCTCACGCCGTTCCGTGGCAGACCCGTATACCCGGAGCCAACGGATGATGTTTCGACAGGGCTGGCGCAGCATGCGAGTGCTCGCGCTGGCGCTCTTCGTACCGCCGGCGCTGCTGGCGGCACAATCCGGGACCGGAACCGTGCGCGGCACGGTGACCGATGCGGCGAACGGACGGGGGCTGGCGGAGGCGCAGGTCACGGTCTCTGGGACCCGAGTGGGCGTCACCAGCGGCAGCAACGGCGAGTACGTGCTGGTCGGCGTTCCTGCCGGCGCGCGGGTGATCACCGTGCGACGCATCGGCTACTCACAGACGGCGTTGCCGGTCACCGTGACGGTGGGTGCCATGTCGACGCTGGATGTCAGGCTGCGCATGAGTGCGATCAACCTGAGCGAAGTCGTCGTCACCGGCTCGGCGGCTCCCACCGAGAAGCGCAAAGTAGGAACGAGCATTGCGTCGGTGGACTCGACCATCATCAGCCGGGCCCAGTCGGTCACGCTCGATCAGGCGCTGCAGGGCAAGGTGGCTGGCGCGCAGATTTCGCAGAACTCCGGCGGTCCCGGCGGCGGCGGCATGTCGGTGCGTCTGCGCGGCACCAACTCGTTCATCTCGGGCTCCGATCCGCTGTACATCGTTGACGGCGTGATCATCGACAACGGCTCGGCGCAGCTCGCCGACCTCGGTGGTCGCTCGAATCCGCAGAACCGTCTGGCCGACCTCAATCCGGCTGATGTCGAGCGCATCGAGATCATTCGCGGCGCGGCAGCAGCGGCACTGTACGGATCCCGCGCGAACAACGGCGTGGTGCAGATCTTCACCAAGCGCGGCAACATCGGCAAGCCCCGCTTCTCGCTTTCGAGCCGCTACTCGTCGAACGAGCTGCGCGAGCAGCAGCCGTTCAACCTATATCCGTTCGACGCCAACGGCTTGCCGGTGGCGCGCTTCAACTATCAAGACGACATCTTCGCGCGCGCGTCGGGAATGGAGCAGAACCTCACCGTGGACGGCGGTAACGAGCAGACGCGCTATTTCCTGAGCGGAAATGCCTCGGCCGAAGATGGCATCCTCAGGAGCACGTCGTCGCGCCGTCAGGGCGCCCGCATCAACCTGCAGCAGACGCTCAGCCCCAAGCTGGTCGCCAACGTGACGGCCAACTACGTCACCACGCAGAACCAGTTCCAGGCGTTCGGTGAGCAGAACGACTACGGCATTATGGGCTCGCTGTTCTTCGCGCCCACGAACGTGGACTTCCGACCGGTGAACGGCATCTATCCGCTGCCGCCGGCCCTCGGCACGAATCCGTTGCTGGCGATCGATCGCATCAAGAATCCGCAAACGATCGATCGCTTCATCGGCTCGAGCAAGCTGACGTGGAGCCCGGTGTCGCAGCTCGTGCTCGACTACACCATCGGCGTGGACAACACGTCGTTCGAGCAGCGGCAGTTCATTCCGCGCAACGCTGTGCTGGGCACGGCGCCCAACGCCACGGGCCGCTCGCAGTCGGTGTTTCAGGGCAACCGTATCGTTAATCAGGATGGCATCGCCACGTATTCCTGGAAGCCGATCGGCGCGGTGGAAATGCGCACGACCGGTGGCTTCAACTATACGAGCCAGAAGGTGCGAACCACGAACGCGGTCGCCAACGGTCTCGCGCCGGTGGGCGAACTGGTGGGCGCGGGCTCGGTGTTCAGCGCGGGGCAGACGGAAGTCGAACTGCGCACACTCGGCTTCTTCGGGCAGCAGGAAGTCGCCATCAAGGACCGCCTGTTCCTGAGCGGTGCGGTGCGCTACGACGCGTCCAGCACGTTCGCACCGTCGGAGCGCTGGCAGGCCTTCCCCAAGCTGTCGGCCTCCTACGTGGTACTGAACAAGGGCGACGGGCTCGTGAACAACCTGCGTGTGCGCAGTGCGCTGGGTTGGGCGGGCAGCCAGCCGGGCATCGCAAATGCCTATTCGCAGTACATCACCTACGCGCAACTGCCGTTCGCCGGCCGGCCGGGCTTCGTGAACGATGTGACATTCGGCAACCCGACGCTACGCAACGAGCGCGCACGAGAATGGGAAGTCGGTGCCGAGGCTGGTCTGCTCAACGGCAAGCTCTCCGTTGATGCGACGTACTACAACCGCCTCGTGTCGGACCTGCTGTTCTTCCGTCCGCTCGCCACGAGCTCCGGCTTCTCACGCCAGTTCTTCCCGATCGGCAGCATGTCGAACAAGGGTGTCGAGTTGATGGTGAAGTCGACCAACGTGGACAAGGCCAACTTCAAGTGGTCCACGACGGCGACGTACTCGACCAACAAGAACATGGTCGAGAGCTTGGACATTCTCGATTTCCAGTCGGCCGGTGGCTATCCGAATCGCATTCGTGCCGGTCAGCCGGCCGGCGTGTTCTACGGCTCGTACGCGGCGCGCAACTGCGTGACCGGCGCGCTCCTGCTCGACTCGCTCGGCCGCTATCGCCGCAGCAACCAGACAGTCGACATGGGTGCCACGCTGGCGCAGCGTCAGGCGATCAGCGAGGGCACCTGCAACGACTCGCTGAACAAGGTGATCGGCGATCCGAATCCGTCGTGGCTCGGTTCGCTGCTGAACGAGTTCACACTGGGCAAGAAGCTCCGGTTCCGTATGTTGCTGGACGGCGTATTCGGCAACGACGTCATGAACCTTTCCACGCGCGCGCAGAACGCTGGCGTGGCCAGCAACTCCAAGTCGTTCGAGCGTGAACTGCTGCCGTACGGTGATCCGCGCAAGCTGCCGCCGGGCTTTAACGCGCGCACGCAGGGCATCTTCGAATACTGGGTGGAGGACGGGTCGTTCGTGAAGCTGCGCGAACTCTCGGCCACCTACACGCTCGATGTGCCGGCCACGCGTCGTCTGTTCAAGGACGGCATCGATGTGACGGTCTCCGGCCGCAATCTCGCGGTGTGGACCAACTATAGCGGCTTCGATCCCGAGATGAACCTGTTCGGCACCAACGCCGGCGGTGTCGGCTCGGCGCAGACCACGGCCGCTGATCGCGGCTTCGACTTCGGCGGTTATCCCATTCCGCGCGTGTGGTCCGTCAGTGCGCGATTCACTTACTGACCCGCGGAGACCAGAACCCATGCGCATGATCAAACAGAGTGCGGCGCTCGTGGCCGCCATGTCGCTCGGGGCCTGCAACCTCGACCTGCAGAACCCCAACTCGCCCACGGAAGCGCAGGTCACCACGAACGTGGATGGCGTGATCGCGCTCGCGACGGGCTTGCAGGCGCGCTTCGCCACGTCGTACGGCAACTATGCGTACACGGCCGGCTTGGTCACCGACGAATTCGCGGCCACCAGCGCGGCGCTGATCTCCATCAGCGATGCCGAGCAGGGAGCCGTGCCGTCGGGCACCGGGATCGCCGATGCCGTGTTCAATTCCGTGTATCAGACGGTGCGTACGGCGGACGACTTGCTCGCCGGAGCGAATGCGCTGGCGGCCGACATCGATCCAGGTACGCGCAGCGGCCTCAGGGCGCTCGCGTGGACGCTCAAGGCCGAAGCCATCGGCGAGGTGCTGCAATCGTACCAAAAGGTACCGTTGCTGACGTATGGTGTGACCGCGCCCACGTACGAGGGCCGCGCGTCGGGATTGGTGGTGGTGCGCGCGCTGCTCGACTCGGCGGCGGCCACGGTGACGGCAACCACGCCCAGCACGTTCTTCAACAACAGCATTTTGACGCCGGGCATCAGCCTGCCGAACGTGATCCAGCTGTATCGGGCACGCTACGCACGCATGGCCAACGATTACGCGACGGCGTTGAGCGCGTCGAATCTCGTGGCGCGCTCGGGCAGCGCCGCGCTGTCGGTGCTCACCTTTCCGGCGCCAACGGTCAACCCGTTCGCGGCGGTCACGGGCGGCATTAACGGCATCGGCGTGCGTCGTTCGTTCCGCACTTCGATGCTGCCGCAGGATCAGCGGTTTTCGTACTTCGTGAGCCCGTCCACCACGCTCACCGGGCGCGTGGGTGCGGTGCTCGATCCGTTCAGCCGCTGGGCCAATCCACAGGCACCGCTGCCGGTGTACATGCCCGACGAGGCGCTGCTGATCAAGGCGGAAGCGCTGGCCGTGCAGGGCAATCTCGTGGCATCGCAGGCCGTGCTCGATTCAGTGCGTACCGATTGCACGGGTGGGCGCGGACTTGATGATCCCAAGGCGTGCCTGCCGGCGCTCACGTCGGCCCTCACGCAGCCCGAGCTGCTCACGGAGATTTACACGCAGCGTCGCTATGAGCTGTTGGGCACCGGACAGCGCTGGGAAGACGCGCGCCGTCGCGGCGCGATTCGTGGACCGACAGCCGCCCCGGCCGTCCCCGTGCAGGGTCAGCGATGCTGGCTTCCCTACGCCCTTGGTGACCGCAACGCCAACCCCAACGCCAGCTTCTCGGCGCTGCCCGATCCCACTGAGCCGAGCACGTTCCCGGCCAGTTGCCAAGTCCAGTGAGGACGTCCGTGATGATGATGAACCCGACTAACTCAAAGAGCGTGCGCCTGACACGACGCTTCACTGCCGCGCTGCTTGCGGCGCTGGCCGTCGTTGGTACGGCCTGCGGCACCGCCGACGCCGAGGGTCCGCTGCAGCCCTCGGGCGCACAAGGGCGCGTCCGGTTCGTGCACGTGATCACTGACACCACGCGTGGGCGGGTGAACGCGATTCTGGAGTCGCTGCCCTTCGGCGTGAATCTCACTTACACACAGAGCACGCCGGCGACCCTCGCGGCACCGAATACGGCGTTCTATGCCGCCGTGTTGGCGGGCTCCCGCGCGCTAGTGCTGAAGCGCACGGCGGACACCAATACGACGGTGGCTACGATCAATTTCAGCGTGACCGCCAGCCAGGACCGCACCATCTACGCGATCGGTGGCGCATCGGGCACCGCGGTGACTGCCTTTCAGACGGTGGATGACAACGCCCTGCCCGCGTCGGGTCAGGCGCGCATTCGTGTCGTTCATCTGAGCCCGACGGCCGGCGCGGTGGACATCTTCGTCACCGCCGTGGGGGCGGATCTCGCCACGGCGACGCCGACGCTGGCCAACGTGGCGTATCAGACTGCCTCGTCGTATCTGCCGCTCGCCGCGGGTACGTATCAGGTGCGCGTGGTGCCGGCCGGAACCACGGCCGCTTCGCGTGCAGGTGCCATCGCGATAAACGTGGCCAGTCTCGCCATCACGGCGGGCACGGGTCGCACGATTGTGGCGGCGGACAACAATGTGGGTGGCGCACCGCTGCGCGCGTTCGTGCTTGGCGACCAGTAACACCACGCCGTGGTGACGTGCAGTACATCAAAGTGCCGGGCGGCAATCACACCAACGTGGTGGAGCCGAGCTTCGTGGCGATGTTCGATTTCTTCGATCGGTTTCCGAAGCGGTAGGTCTACGACGCGCCGATGCCTCGCGAAAAGCGATCCATGTTCGTGCGCATTCCATTGCGCACGGCGTCCCACACCTGCTCCGGGAAGTCAGTCGGCAACGTGATCGACACCTGATCGATTGCGTCGGGCACGCGCTCCACCAGGCTCACCATCTCGCTGAAAGTGACGTCGCTCTGCTCGGCTACGCACTTCCAGTGGCGCGTCAGAATCCGATCGATCTCGTAGTGCACGTTCTTGCATCGGACAGACATGGCGAGTTTGGCTCTCTGAATGGGCAGGTGGTTCGGGCCGACGCCGATGATCGGCCACGCCGACAGCACATCGTAGAGCGGTGTCAGCAGATACCCGTCGCGACGCAGGAAGAGCGAGAAGTTCTTCGCGTGTCCATCGGTGGCCGCCAGAAGCCAGAATGCGAGTTGCGCGAGCACGAAGGTGCGCACGTCGTCTTCCGGGGCGGCTCCGCTCTTGAGCAGCTTCACGATCGTTCGCATGCCAGGGCCGCCGTCACTCTCGTACTTCGTATCCGGAGCCGTAGCCGTGGCCTGACACAGATCCTCCTGCGGCAGGCGAATCAACCCGTGTTGGCCGGCAGTCCATTGCCGATCGAATCGTTCCACCACGAGTGCACGTTCGCTGCTGACGTCGTCCTCGAATGTTGCCATCTCGACGCGCGCGACATCGAAGCCGAGTGCGGCCAGCAGTTGCAGACACAGCCACTCGTTGGCGATCGAGTGCTCGAGGTCGTAGCGCATGTTGCCCACGCGGCCGAGCGGTAGCTTGAGAATATGGGTGCTCGGTGTGGTGCCACGCGGGCGATACCACTGTCCGTCCTTGCGCAGGAGCGCGGTCTTTTCTTGCGCGCCCGCCACGGAGATTCGGAAGTCGTCGTTGTCGTGTTCCAGACCCAGGGCCGTGCTGCTCGTGACGCCGCGGAGTGCACGCGCGACGTCGGCCGTCGTGAGCGGCTCGGCGGTGATTGCCCCCGTTGCCACCGGGGTGTCATCGTCGGGCAGTATCTGCACTGCACCGACACAGTCGCGCCCGATCTCGGCCAAGAGCTGTCGGGCGCTGCTCCGGACGCCGAAGCGACGGGCGATCCGGCTGCGAATCTCGGTGCTGTCTGGCAACAGATTTTCGAACCAGTTCGCCACGTGCGCACCGCGATGCTCGGCATTGCCCGGAAGAAAGGGCAGCGTCAGCGAGAGCGGACGGCCTCGTTCGTTGTTCGTCCACGCGAGATCGTAGGCGAAGACATCCACGTTTGCCGCCGTTCTGCTCCACGTGCCGACGCGCACATTGTTCATCCAGACACCAAGCGCGCCGCGACCGGCTTTGCGGCTCGCCGTATGGGCTCGGGTCACCACTCGCCACCGCGCGCAGTGCGGCGCGTACGCGGTGCGGTAGACGGGAGCTGCATGCTGTCATCCGCAGTGTCGCGTGCCCCCGCGGCTGGCGTGACCTCGCCGTCCGTCTCCAGCGCGAGGTGTGCGCCGAGAAGGCTCAGGAGTGCCAACAGGCTGCTCGTACTGAGGCGGCCCACGTCCTTCTCGATGGTCGCCACCCGGGCCGTCGATACGCCGAGGATTCGGGCGACATCTGCCTGCGTTTGGCCCCGCGACTTTCGGAGCGCACGCACGTATTCGGTGAGCTGCTGCGCGGTGGCGATCGGAAATCGGTCTCGCATGTGCTTAATGTATAAGTTGTTTTGCGTATATTCAATCTTTTTGTTGATATACACTCTTTCAACTTATGTATTGATACGCTGCGCCTGCAACTGCTGATACAGCGTGAGTCGATCCACCACCTGCCAGTGTCCACTCAGTCGACCATCGGTGAACCGGTACTCGGTGACTCCCGACATCGTGAGCCGCTCGCCGGTGGCCGGAAATCCGGGAAGGTCGCCGTGGTGTGTGCCGTGCCAGTCCCACGTGACCACGACGGAAGCCTGATCTTCGAACAGGCCGCGGATCTCGAACGTCTGATCGGGGAACGGCGCACGCGAGCGCTGCAGTCGCTGCCGAAAGCCGGCCACGTCAAGCGTCTGCCCGGCCCATGCATCGCCGGGATCGTGATGAATGGTGTACGCCGGCGCGAGATACGTCGCACAGGCGTTCGCGTCCCCGGCGTTCCATACGTCGCGGAAGAAGTTCACCAAGAACTGTTTTCGGTCGGTATCAACCGGGCAGTGTACGGTGGCCTGTGTCATGGGGCGCGTTCCAGGGTTTCCGCCGTGGGAAACGCCAACTGCGTCGAGTATGCCGCGATATCGCGCGGCCATTCCGCGATGAGCGCGCGACAGCGCGCTTCGTCGCCGCGATATAGCGCGCGGATCACTTCCTCGAACTGACTCAGGTCGCCCGCCATCGCGTGCATGAAGCGATAGGCCACATCGCGCGCGGCCCTGCTACGATCCTCGTCGGTGTTCGTACGACGCGCGGCATCGACGAGTTTGCGGAGCGCGACTGACGTACCCCCCGGCTGCGTGGAGAGCCACTCCCAATGTCTCGGCAACAGTGTGATATCGCGCGCGACCACCCCGAGCTTTGGACGCCCGCGGGGGCGCGGCGCCGGGTCGACGCTCTCACCGCTCGTCTGAACCGGCGCGGCTTGGCTCATGCGCAGCATCACATCCACATGCGCCAACATCGCGCGCTCATCACCGCGCATCTCGAGATCGATCACGCGACCGGTCGCGTCGTCGAAGACGAGCACGGCACCGTGATGAGACTCGGCGTCTTTGACGGCACGCCAGACCACCCGTGCCACGTCGCGCAGCGCGCCGGTGGCGAGTCGCTCATGGCCGCGAAACGCGGTCACGGTGGGGGTACTCATACGGGCTCCGTCGTCTTGCCGGTGTTCTGACGTGCGGCGTAGTTGCCGGCGCCATCGGGTTGCAACCGCTCCCGCCACATCGACTCCAACAGCAACAGGTCGCTCGTGGGATCGAAGTCGGGCGTGTCGTCCGGCCAGGCGAGGGTGTCGAGCACCTCGAACGCGAAGGCGTCGGGGCCGAGGGCGTTCCAGTCCTGCTGCAGCCGCCGGTTGGGGTGCCCGCCGAAGCGCAACGACGTCCGTTCGCGGTTGAGGATGGCCGGCAGGTCAATGGACCGCCCGATGAGCGCGTCACCGCTCTCGAGGTTGCGCACGCAGTACACGCCCATGGGGCGGCGCGATTCCTTGTAGGCGAGGGCGAGCGCTTTGCGGTCCATCGGCTCTCCGGGATGGCTGAAGAATCGCATTCTATCCGGATAAAACTAAGCTGTCAATATACCCGGATAAATACAACATTAAGGACTGCATGCAGCGACATGAGCGGCTCGTCCTCATTGCCCTCCTTATAAAACCAAAAGACAGCCGATGTATTCTCCTTTACACAAGGAAAGAATGGCTCTTTTCGGCCTCTGATCTGGGCTCCATGTCGGAAAGCACGAACGAATCACCCATGGCGCTCTCGAGAGATCGCCTCCGCGACAAACTCACGGAATCCATGGCGGCGGCCGTCCCGCCGCGGATCGAACGCGATGCTCGCGTCCCGGCGATCGCCGGCACGGTCCTCGCGGTCGTCGGCGCACGCCGTGGTGGAAAGACGTCACTCCTCCACCGACGCATGGCGGAGCGCATCGGAGCGGGTCGATCACGCGAGTCG
>CANGXK010000035.1 GCA_947457715.1 Gemmatimonadota bacterium | reverse complement strand
CGACGACGTGGTGATGGCCCATGCGCGGATCGTGTCCGCGGAGAGATTTTTCGAGACACTGGAAGTCGAGCTGGTGATGACGCACGATGGGCACACCCGGGAGGATGCGCAGCGCGCCATCTTTCGGTACATCGAGACCGTGGGACAACCGGAAACGACGGCACTCCACCTTGGGGTACGTCAGTCCGGCGGAATACGATGCGCAGGTACTGAAGGCCGCGTAGTTCCTTTCAATATCGCGTCCACTTTTTCGGGGTAAGGCCATTATGAAACCGGCATGAACAGAGGAGCTCGGACAGCATGTTGAAGCGTGTCAGACATGCTCTCGCCGCCGCGCTTCATGCGGGTCGGGAGTCATGGCATGAAGTTCCCGCCGCGGTATCGGCTCATCAGGCGCAGCCGCGCCCGGACATCTCTGTGGAGGACATGGCGCATGTGAGCGCCGTGGACGGCCAGACCATGACGGGTGTGGAGCGTCGCTACGCACTCCTCCAGGCAGTGCGGCACCTCCAACGCTGGCAGATTCCGGGCGACATCGTGGAGTGCGGCGTCTGGCGTGGAGGCAGCATGGCGCTCGTGGCGCGGACGTTGCTGGAGAAGGCTGACACCACGCGCTACCTCTGGCTCTATGACACCTTCACCGGCATGACACAGCCCGGGGACATGGACTGCGATCACTCGGGCACTCCGGCACGCGAACTTCTCGCCGCCGACACCGCTCCACGCGCACAAAGTGTGCTCTGGGCGGAAGCATCTCTCGAAGACGTCCGACACACTCTTTCCCAGACCGGTTATCCTGCGGACAAAATGCGCTTCATTGCCGGGCCGGTCGAGCAGACCATCCCCGCCCATGTGCCGGAGCGGATCGCGCTGCTGAGGTTGGACACCGACTGGTATGAGAGCACGCGTCATGAACTGGCCCACCTCTATCAGCGCGTCTCGCCGGGCGGCGTCGTCATTGTGGACGATTACGGCTGCTGGCAGGGAGCCCGCCGCGCTGTCGATGAATTCTTAGCCGCCTGTCCCGAGCCCATCCTCCTGCACCGAGTGGATGAAACGGGCCGCGTCTGGGTCAAACCTCGCCTCACTCCCGCCTGATGGACGCGACACTGGTCCAGCATGATTGCGCCTCCGTCAGCGCCGCGCATCTGGTGCCCGGGGTTCTTGATTGGCGATGAAGTGCGCGCCGTAGGGGATGCGCAGGCGAGATCATCACCCGCAGCCCAGCGCCATCCCGATGGATGCCAGCATCGTCAACCCCTGTAAAGTTCTGCCCACATGGACCTTCGGCACGAAGGTATACACCCCACCATCATGATTGCCTTCTCTCAACTCTGCGGGAGTCTCATGCGCAGACTCTGCCCGGCCTTCCTGCGTCGACTCATGGATGACGAGTTCGTCCACCGCACCGGCAACTACGGCAATCTCACCTGGCTCGGTAATCCCATCTGGCAGAACATGGCCGATCTCTGGATCATCCAGGAGGTCATCTCCAGTGTCCGTCCTGCTCTCATCATCGAGACTGGCACGAACCGCGGTGGCTCATCGCTCTTCTACGCCCATCTGATGGACCTCATGAATCACGGCTCCATCATCACCGTCGATGTCGAAAAGCTCCACGATCACAGCCATCCACGGATCAGATATCTCATTGGCAGTTCCACCTCCGAAGAGATCCTTTCTCAGGTCCGTGCCGCCGTGGCTTCCACCTCCGGCCCTGTGCTCGTCATTCTCGACAGCGACCATTCTGAGGCCCACGTCGCGGGCGAACTCACCCATTACCACACCTTTGTCACACCGGGCAGTTATCTCCATGTCCAGGATGGCGTCATCGATACCCTCCCGCGTTTCGCCGCCGCCCGTCCCGGCCCGCTGCCGGCGATCCAGCGTTTCCTCGCCGGAAATCCCGGGTTTCAGGTGGACACCCTTTTGTGTGAAAAATTCCCCATCACCCATCATCCACTCGGCTGGCTGAGGAGGGACCGTGAGGAGATGTGGGCCACATGACGTAAGATGGTGCTGCTGGCACTCCAAAGACTCGGCGGCGAAACCTGTAACGAGTCAAACAGGACGGCCACTGCAAGCAACTGGTACCATACCTTAACGCGCTAACCGGGGATTGGTACAGGCGACGCTTGAGTCGGCCCGGCCCCGAGCGAAGGAGCCGCAAGGGGCATAGGGCAATTGGACTTCGTGACCGCTGTAGGCGCCTCGATTGGAGATCTGCTTGGCACGGTGGCCGGTGCCTCGTCACCACGCCGCACTACAAGTCAACGCTCACCGGAGACGGCCGCGTTACCTGCGACGGAATGGAACGATGATATCGCGGGAACGAGACGTCACCGTGTCGGATTCGGCGACGAACGGTAGCTAGACGATTTCTCTGACCGTCTGAGTCATCCCATCCGTCGCGCGAGCACCGCCGTTGATGGACGTCGCGGTCACCGCAACGAGCGCGGAATCTGCCGGACCCGTGTAACATCGTCGAAGTTGTAACGAATAGTTGCCGGAAGCCGAGGTGATGATTGAGGCAACCAAGTAGAACCAAGTCGAATCCAGAGTGAAACGATACTGCGGATACGGCCCACAGCATCT
Source organism: Gemmatimonadota bacterium (assembly GCA_947457715.1). The sequence continues at coordinate 9,611 of CANGXK010000035.1, read as the reverse complement.
AAGCTGGCTCCGGTGGGCCGGCGAAGCGGCGCAGATGGCGGAGGTGAGCGCGATGGCTTCCTGCATGATCTTGAGCTGCCCCAGCGACAACGCCGTGTACCCGATCCGGTTGGCCGGCACCTGCAGCAGCTACTCGAACAGGGCCACGCCCCAGCTCAGCAGCGCGGCTACACACCAGGGCTTGGCACTCAAATCCTTGAGGTGGGCATACCACGCGAAAGTCATAAAGACGTTCGAGGCCGACAGCAGCAGCACCGAACGAAACACTGGACTCGAAAAGAGCGAGTTCACACAAGAGTATGAGGGTGGTGTGTCCCGCATCACCGCGCGGAACGCCAATTGGGACGAATCTCAGTGAGGCCAGCGACAGGCCCCGTACAATGGTGTAGCCTTCTACTTCCGCCTATGCCGACTATGCTGACCTTCCGCCGCACGCTGGACCTTCGCCACCCCCTCGCCCTCGCGGTGGTGGCGGCGTTGTGTGTGGCCGGACCCTGGAGCTCAGCGGCCGGACAGCCACGTGCCGCCGCGCGGCGCTCGGCACCGGCTGCCGGGGCGTGGGCGCTCCCCGACGCCGAGTCGCTGGTGAGCAAGGCCATCGTGCGTATCATCACGCAAGATCGACCCGCGGGAATCCCGATCGCGGAGTACAGTGCCAAGCGATTCGGACGGACAGCGACCATTGATGCCGTCCGTCAATACAACGGCCGGTCGCTCGACCCGGGCGTCTTCGCGTCGGTCTCCGACTGGACCGACACGCGGGCGCTGGACGTCGCGCCCTGCCCCGCAGTCGGTGGTGTTGGCTGCGCCACACCGTCAGGGGTCTGGATCGCCATCACGCGCCTCGAGCGCGGCGACCTGCCTCACGAAATGCACCTCTGGTACACCACGCAATTCACCGCCGCACCCGCTCTCGAAGGACAGCAGCCACAGGCGCATCGCTACACGTTCTGCGAACGCTGGCTCCGCACCGGCGGCACCTGGAAGTACGACGGCTTCGTGCGCATGGTGCCGCAGTAAACGGAACGGCAAACAGCCTGACCACGGATCGACACGGATGAACTGCGGATGGATCTCGCCGGTGCGACGACGCCTGCAGCGTGTACCCCGGCAGAAGCCTTTGGCGGTTCAATCCGCGATCATCCGCGAAGATCCGCGGCACAGCTGTTCGTAAGGCCGCTACGCCGACTCCGCCTTCGACATCAGCGTATGCCGCCGTCCGAGCCAGATCGCGACCACCAGCCACACCGCGCTCATCGGCGCGGCGATCAAAGCGATCGAACTCACCGCCAGCCCGGCCGCGGAGAGCGCCGCATAACTCCACGCGCCGATTTGGTCGCCGCTGCGGTACGCGAACGTGTCGATGAAGTTCTTCGCCTTGTATTTGTCTTCCGGCGACACGACCGTGAACAGCACCTCGCGCGCAGGGCTCGCGAAGCCGTAGTTCCCGGCGCGACGCAGCACGTTGAACGCCACAAACGCCGTCAGTGCACCAGACGCTGAAATAAACCCGAGCGTCGTGAAGCCGATCACGCTCATCAACGGCAGGATAGCCAGCGCCACGCCCACGCCAAGCCACTTGATCACGCGGCCCGTTACGAACAGCTGCAGCAGCACCGTGAGCGTCTGCACCGTGAGATCGACGCGCGCCAGAAACGCCGTACGCGAATCGCGGTCGGCAAACTCCGCCTTCACGATCTCCGCCTGCTGGAAATACAGCACCGTGGTGCCGATCGTGAACATCAACATGAACAGGCAGATCATCATCAGGTACGGCGACGACAGCACATGGGTGATGCCGCTGAAGGAGCCACCGCCGATCGCGCGATCTGCGTCTTCACGCTCCCGCGTGTCCGCCCGGAAACTCTGCGGGAAGCGCCGTACGCACTGCACCGTGACCTCGAGCATGAGGAACGAGATCACCACCAGCACCGCCATACCGACTTGCTTCGCCAGCAGCGCCGTGATCGCCGAACCCGCCATCGCGCCGACGGTGCCACCCACGCTGATGAAACCGTACAGCCGCTTGCCCTGCTCGCTACGGAAGGTATCGGCCATGAAGCCCCAGAACACCGACACCACGAACAGGTTGAACACACTCGTCCAGATAAAAAAGACCGGCGCCAGCCACGTCTCCGAGTGCGGCCACCAGGTGATCGCCGCGCCGAAGAACAACAGACAGGCGCCGAATGCGCGATACACGATCGGGATGAACCGGCGGACCGGGATGCGCGCCACCAGCGACGCCGACAGCGGCTGGAGCGCGAGCGTGCTGAGCAACGTGCCGGTGAACAGATACGGCAGATTCCCGACGCCAGCCGCCACCCCGAGCGCATCGCGGATGCTGCGCAGAATGAAGTAGCTCGCCAGCAGGAAGAAGAAGAACGTGAAGGCGAGCAGCGTCGCGCGCCACTCGCCTTCTTCTACGGTGACGAGCTTCGCTACGACACGACGGATCACTTGGCTCCGGATTGCGGCGCACGCCACGCGGCGCGCAATTGCTCCTGCTCGGCCGACGGCCGCGCATGATGCCACGTGAGCGCATCGCGCACCGTGGTGGCCAGCGGGTTCGTGGTCGGCAAATCATACACGACATCCCACGTGCGTCCCTTCCGCGCCTCGTGTCCATTCGGATCGTTGCGATCGCCGGTCAGGTGCTCGACCTTCGGAACCAAGCCGAGCTTCGGCTCGCCACGATTGAACAGCGTGCCCGTGTACCCCATTTCCAGCGCATGCGCCATCAGGTGCGGCCCGATGTAGCCGGTGCCGCCCAGCACCAACACACGCCTCGACGCACCAGTCACGTGCCGACCTTGGCGTGCCACGCCGCCAGCACCGCCTTCTCCTTCTCCGGTGCGATACCTGCCCGCGCCTTCTCCTGCTCGGCCGCCGGACGTGTCATGTACCAGTCGAGCGTCGACTTCGCGGTCTCGGCCAGCGGACGGAATGTGAGGCCTGCCGCATACGCCTTCTGACAGTTCACCGCCATGAAGCCGGCCGTTCGGCCAAACGCCGGTTGCCACACCGGCATGTCGCTCCAGGCGCGCACCTGCTGTTCCGCCAGGAACTCGGCCGGCACCCAGGTGAACCGCGCGTCGCTCGTGGTCACGGCCTTGATGCCGTACAGCATCTCGGCGATGGTGGTCGGCGACTTCGGCCCCGTGGCGTTGAAGGTGCCCAGCGTGTGGGTCTCGCCGGTCCGCACGATCCACTCGCTGAGATCGTGCACGTCGACATACTGCACCGGATCGTTGGGGGTGCCGGGCGCGAGCAGTTCGCCGCCCTTCTGAATGCGCACCGGCCAGTACGAGAAGCGATCACTCAGGTCACCAGGGCCCACGATCAAACCGGGGCGCACGATGGTGACCTTGTCCTCGCCCAACTGCGCCTTCGCATCGATCTCGCACTGCACCTTGTTCGGACCGTAGTGCGCCCCGTCGTTGCTGGCCCACACCGACGGATCACCCGGTGTGTTCAGCTGGCCGTTCTCGTCCATGCCCGGCTTCGAGTAGTCACTGAACACCGAGATCGTCGACACGAAGATGTACTGCCCCACGCGTCCCTTGAGGGCCGCACCGGCATCACGCACCCACTGCGGATTGCGCGTCGGATTGTCGATCACGACATCCCACGTGCCCTTCTTCAGTCCATCGTGACCGCCCGCCACGTTGCGATCGCCGATGATGCGCGGGACCTTCGGAAACAGCGTCGCGTTGGTCTTGCCGCGGTTGAACAGCGTGACGTTGTGCTTCCGCGCCAGCGCGTATTCCACCTGATTCGGCCCGATGAATCCCGTGCCGCCCAAAATGAGAATGCGTAACGGCTTGGGCTGCGCCTCGCCCGTTTCCGGGCGATAGAGCAACGGGCGCACGCCATCCGCCGTGAAGGCGTGGGCGGCCGCGGGCAAACCCAGACCAACCGCGCCACCGAGCAGCGCAGAGTGCTTCACAAAAGTGCGGCGATCGAGGCTCATGGGCGGCGTCCGTCGAGTTGTTGGATGGTCTTTGTGGAAGCGGGACGCGATTTGCGTAGCAGCGCCGACACCGTTTCGGCGCCCCTGAGCGCGCGCAACACATTCTCGCCGGCGAGGCCTTTCAGTTCCGTGTCGGTCCAGCCGCGCTTCACCAGCTCAGCGAAAAGCGTCGGATACGTCGAGACATCTTCGAGCCCCTGCACGGTTTCCGTGATGCCGTCGAAATCACCGCCGATGCCCACGTGCGCCGCGCCGGCAATCTTCTTGATGTGATCGAGATGGTCGGCCACATCGTTGATCGTGGCCATCGGCGTGGGGTGCGTTTCGCGCCACGCCGCCACCGCCTTGAACTGCGCGTCGTTGTTGTCCGGGAAACGCTTCGCGATCGAATCGCGTACCGCGGTAACCTGCGCCCCGTAGTTGGCGACCGTCTGCGAGACAAAACCCGGCACGAACGTCATCATCAGCACGCCGCCGTTCTTCGGCAGGCGGGCGAGAATCGAATCGGGCACGTTGCGCGGCACATCAGTCACGCCGCGGGCGGCGGCATGCGACCAGATCACCGGTGCTTCGGTAACCGACAGCGCTTGGCTCATCACGGCCGGCGACGTATGCGCCAGGTCGACGATCATGCCGAGCCGGTTCATCTCGCGCACCACTTCCTTGCCGAACGCGGAGAGTCCGTTGTTGCGCGGCACATCGTTCGCGGCGTCGGCCCAATCGAGCGTCACGTTGTGCGTGAGCGTCATATAGCGCGCGCCGAGTTCGTAGTACGAGCGCAACGCGCCCAGCGAATTCTCGATGGCGTGTCCGCCTTCCATGCCCAGCAGCGAACCGATCTTCCCCTGCGCATACGCGGCCCGCACGTCGGCCGCGGTGAACGCCGGCACGAACACATCGGGATAACGCGCAATGGTGCGCTTGGCGATGTCGATCTGCTCGAGCTGAATGCGTGCGTAGCCCGAGTCACGCACTTCGCCGGGGATGTACACCGACCAGAACTGTCCGCCCACCATGCCTTTGCGCAGGCGCGCAATGTCGGTCATGCCGGCGGTCTTGCGGCGGAGATCATACGCCACGACATCGAGCGGATCCTTGGCCGCCTCGCGCATCGCCCACGGCAGATCGTTGTGCCCGTCCACCAATGGCGTGTTGCGCAGCAGCTTGCGCACGTACGCGATGCGCGCGTCAAGCGACGCGTCCTTCATCGATACGGCCGTCGCGACCGGCTTCTTCGCGGCCACCTGTGCCGTAGCCGCCATGGGCATGCCCATCGCCAACCCCAAACCCACTACCCAAAACGCACGACTGTTGTTCATCAGCATCCGAGTCGCTCCAGATAGTGCGGCAGCATCTTGCGCCACCACGGCCAGTCGTGGTTCACGTCATGCCCCCACAGGTCGAAAATGTGACCGATCTGCTTGCGGTCGAGCAGATCGTGAAAATCGCGCGTCGCCTCGGGCTTCTCGTACGCCCCCTGTCCCGCCACAATCGCGATCCGGGTGTGATGCCGCAGCGTGTCGAGGGCACCACCCTCCATGTTCGCGACGTACCACATCGGATTGTTGAAATAGCAGTTGTCGTCGGTGTAGCCCTTGAAATAGCTCGGCGACAGATCGTAGAAGCCGCTCATGCCGACCAGCCCACCGAAGAGATCGGGACGACGGAACAGCGCATTCGCCGCGTGAAAGCAGCCGAAGCTCGCGCCGGTGGTGATGGTGCGCGCCTGACCGTCGCCGCAGATATGCCGGATGTACGGCACGACTTCGTCTTCGATGTAGCGCGAATACAGCGCCTGACGCCGGCCCGCTTCCGGCACCGGCAAGCTGCGGTCCATCCACGCGAGCTTGTTGATGCTGTCGATCGAGAAGACGCGGATGCGTCCCTGCATGAGCAGCGGCTCGATCGCCTTGATCAGCCAGAAGCGCTCGTTCTCCAGAAAGTCGGCGGCCGCCGTCGGGAAAAGCAGAATCGGCTGGCCACGCCACCCGTAGGAAACGATCGGCATGTCGAGGCCGAGCGCGGGGCTGCGCCAGCGATCGGTACGTTTGGGCAGCGAGGGGTCAACGAACGGTGGGGACATGCGTGGGAAAGCTGACCCCTGTGACGCGTCGGGGCCAGTGGAGGATGCCGGGACCGTTGCCGGGCAGTGACCGATCGGTGGTCGTTCGACGACCGAACCGTGACGATCCATCCCGACGTTCATCCGTCCGGACCGTCGGCGTCGGACATCACCGACCAATGGAGTCACTATGCTCGCTCGCGCTGTGGATGCGTCGATTGCTCCCTACCTGACGCCACTGGCCGACAGCCCGTCGGCTCACGCTCCGACCGAGGCGGACGTTTTCCCCCACCATGTGGATGGCATTCCACAGGGTATTGTCGAGACCGGGAACTACGTGCTTCGCTTTGCCTGGTCCCGCCAGGATCTGCACGCCGTTCAGGCCCTCCGATATGACGTCTTCTGCAAGGAACTGGGGGAAGGCCGTCCGGATGCCAGCGCCGCGTCGCGTGAGGCCGACGAACGGGATCCTTGGTTCCACCACCTCATGATCTGCGAACGCAGCACTGGGGCGGTGGTCGGCACCTATCGGCTGCAAACCGCAGTCATGGCCGCCACGCGTTACGGGTTCTACAGCGCGACCCTGTTCGAATTGGGAGGGGTACCGGGAAGCCTGCTCATGGGCGCCATCGAAGTCGGCCGAGCCTGTGTCGATCCGGCGCATCGGTCGGGACGCGTGCTGCGCCTGCTCTGGAAGGGCATCGCGCGCTATCTGCAATGGAACGAAAAACGCTATGTGTTCGGATGCTGCTCGCTACCGGGCGTCGCAGCCGAACCGGTGAGCGACGCGTGGCGTGCACTCCACGCGCGTCATGCGATGCATGACCGGATTCTCGTGCACCCACGTCCGGCCGCCCGAGCGCTACCGGACGACGGTCGTGCCAGACCCCTGATCGATGCGGCCGCGTGCAGCGCCGCACTGCCGCCGCTCTTCGAGGGCTATCTGTCGCTCGGCGCGAAGGTTTGCGGGGCACCGGCACTGGATCGGGCCTTCGGGACCACCGACTTCCTCGTCCTGCTGGATATTCACGATATGGACTCGCGGAGCTACGCCTCGCTCTTTGGATGAGGCACCTGATGATGCGACCCATCGCGCGGCCAGCGGTCGGAGCACCACGGCGGCGGCTGGTGCGCTGCGGCGTTCGCTGGCTCTGCCGTGGTGTGCTGCGACTGTTCGCGATCGACGTCCAGACCGAGGGGCGGTTGGCACCGGGGCCGGCGCTCCTGGTGGCCAATCATCTCTCTTGGATCGATATCGTCGCGATGGTCGCTCACTACGATTGCACCTTTGTGGCGAAGGACGACGTGCGCCGCTGGCCGTTCATCGGCGCCCTCGGTGACGCGCTCGACGTCGTCTGGATTGACCGGCGTCGCAAGCGAGACCTGCCCCGCGCCGTGGCCGTACTGCGCGAGGCGCTCCAACGTAACACGCCAGTCGTCCTGTTCCCTGAGGGAACGACAAGTATCGGGCGCGACGTGCTGCCGTTCCGCTCATCACTCGTCGAAGCGGCGGTCCTCGCCGGTGTGCCGGTCGTGCCGATCGCGCTCTCGACGCAGGCAGCCGACGGTCAGGGCGAGACGCTCTGCTGGGTGGGCGAGGAAACACTCCTGTCGCACCTTCCGCGCGTCGCGGCCCTGCGTGAGGCGACCTTCGTGATTCACGTGCTGGCGCCGATCGCGGCCGGTCCGACCCGCAAGGTGCGAAGCGCAGCGGCGCGCGACGCAATCGTCGGCGCGCGACGACAACGAATCCTTCAGCCAGCCGTGGGAGTCAGTGTCAGCGGCTTGGCAAAGCAGAACTTCCGGCCAATGGAGAGCTCCGAGCGCGAGATGGCCCGGTAACGCGCGATCTTCTCGGGATAGCGCAGAATCGTCGACTCGTGAAACCCCATGCGCAGAAAGAGCGGCTCCGCGAGCGAAATGGCGAACACCTCAGGATAGCCGCGCTCCCGCGCCAGCTTTTCGGCGGCGGTGATCAGCCGCTGCCCGAGGCCGTGCCCTTGGGCGTCGGGGGCGACCGCGAGGGAGACGATCTCGACGAGTGACGGCGAATACTCGTCGAGCGCGACTTGTCCCAGCAACTGCCCATCGGAGGCGCGGACCACCTGATAGTCCTGCAGGTGGCTCACGACGAACGCTTCGCTCCGGTGGAGCGTGAGGCCGTCGGGCGCGAACATGTTGTTGAGGGCCACGATATTGGGCACGTCGTCGTCGGAGGCATGCTCGACCCGAAGGGGCCACGCCGAGCTGTCCACTGCCGCGGAGGCCGTCACCGCGACGCGTACACCCGGGTCTTGCCGGCCTTGTCGAAGAGGATGACGTCGTACGCATCCTTCTGCGATCCCTGCTCCATGCCGGGCGAACCCATCGGCATCCCTGGAACAGCAAGTCCACGCGCCACCGGCTGTTCACGGAGCAGCTTCTGAATGAGATCCGCCGGCACGTGGCCCTCGATGGCGTACGCGCCCACGCGGGCCGTGTGGCAGGACTCGAGGGCCATGGGGACCCCAAAGGAGGCCTTCACGCTGGACATGTCGGCCGTGTCACGCACCGTCACGACAAAGCCGGCCTTCCGGACGTGCGCGACCCACTCGGTGCAGCAGCCGCAGTTCGGATCTTTATAAACCGTCAGGGGCGGCAAGGCGACGATGGTGGGTCGCTTGGGGGACGGCTGGGCGACCAGATCCCGCGCACCCACCAGCCCCGCCAAGGAGGCGATGCCGAGCTGGGCCGCGATGGCGAGAAACGCGCGCCGATTGGGCGGGAGGGGGAAGTCCACATGCTGGCTCATGCTGGAAGTATAGCGAATTCGGCGTCGCAGGCATTCCATGGCGACCATCGGGGATTCCCCGACGCAATCTCGTGAGGTGCCTGACGGGCGCGAACCGTTTCGCGACCTAGACTCTCCACCTATGACCCCCTTTCCACGTACTGCCCGAGGACCTCAATGACCCCCGCACCCAGCGTGGCCCCGGTTCCGGCGCGCGCGTCGGCCGCCACGCTTGACCGCTTTTCATACGACGACGCCATCGTCCGAAAGTTCCTGTTCGCGACGCTCATCTGGGGCGTCGTGGGCATGCTCGTCGGGTTGCTGATTGCGCTGCAGCTCGCCAACCCGATCTTCAATACGAACCTCGAGTGGCTGTCCTTCGGGCGCCTGCGCCCGTTGCATACCAATGCCGTGATTTTTGCCTTCGCCGGCAATGCATTCTTCACCGGCTGCTACTACTCCACGCAGCGGCTGCTGAAAGCGCGCATGTTCTCCGATGGGCTCAGCCGTTTCCATTTCTGGGGCTGGCAGGCCATCATCGTGAGCGCGGCGCTCACGCTGCCGCTGGGCTTCACGCAGGCCAAGGAATACGCCGAGCTCGAATGGCCCATCGACATCGCCATCGCGGTCGTCTGGGTCGCGTTCGCCGTGAACTTCTTCGGTACCCTGATCAAGCGGCGCGAGCGTCACCTCTATGTGGCGCTCTGGTTTTATATCGCCTCGATCGTGACCGTCGCGATCCTGCACATCTTCAACAACCTGTCCATGCCGGCCGGGCTGTTCAAGAGCTACAGCATCTACGCCGG
>CANGXK010000034.1 GCA_947457715.1 Gemmatimonadota bacterium | reverse complement strand
CCCGGGGGCGCGTCATGGCACACCGGCAGACACACAATAACGCGCCGTGGTGGTGGGGTGCTGGCGGGTGGTCCCGTAAACGGCCAACAGCTTAGGGGGCACCCTGAACTGCCAACAGCTTAGGGGGCAGGGAGGAGGGTGTCAGGAGGGAGGGGGCAGGTGTACGGCGCTGCTGTCCTGCCTCCTCCTTCCCGATACCCTCCTCCCTGCTCCCTAAGCCGTTGGCAGTTCACTTCATCACCCGCACCACCCAATCCGCCAACGCCCCCAGCACCTCGCGCCGCATTTTCGTGTCCTTGAGCGACGTGTAGCCCGCCGGCGCGCCGGAGGGATCGACCAAGAACAGGTGGTTGGTGGCGGGGAAGCGGCGCACGGTCACGCGCGTGTTGCCGCTGCCCTTGAGGATGGTGACGATCGAGTCGGCCTGTTCGGGGGTGACCTGCTGGTCGGTGTCGCCTTGCAGCACCAGCGTGGGCTGCTTCACACGGCGCAGAGCGGCGGACGGTTCGGTCTTCATGAAGAAGCCCATCCACGCGTTGGCGGCGGCGAGGGAATCGAGGCCTTTCGGGACGGTGCGGCGAATCGAATCGCGCTGCGTGTCGGTGAGCTGCGTGGCGGCCTTGATGGCGTTCTCGTTCTGGAATTCGAGGACGCGACGACCGTTGTACGCGGGGCCGGCCAGCAGGGCGATGGCGCGCACGGTGGGGTCCTTGGCTGCGACCATCGGTGCGATGAAGCCGCCTTCGCTGTGGCCGGCGAGGGCGATGCGCATGCCGTCGATGTCGCGACGCGTGCGCAGATAGGCGACGGCCGAGGCGACATCGTCGGCGAAGTCGGCGCTGGTGGCGTTCGCGCGTGACGCCGCGCCGCCGCTGGCGCCCACGCCGCGATCGTCGAAGCGCAGTACGGCAATGCCGCGGCGGCCGAGGGTGTCGGCGATGTCGCGGAAGGGCGCGTAGTTCGGCACGACGCTGATGCGCGAGTCGCGGTCCTGCGGGCCACTGCCGCTGATGGTAACGACGGCGGGCATCTTCGCCGCGGCGTTGCCTTGGCCCTTCGGCCGCGTGAGGGTGCCGGCCAGCGTGTAGCCGCGCGTCGTGGGAATGACCACGTCTTCGGCGGTGTACGGCGCGTTGGCCGGGGCGCCGTAGTCGATCGTGGCGGGCGCGCTGGAGACACTCGCGGCGCCGGTGGTGCGCACCACGCGCAGATTCTGCGCGGGGATATTGATCTCGCGCGGGCCGCCGTTGGGGTCCCACAGAATGCGTGCGTCCATCCCACCGATCGAGAACACGGTGGTATCGCCCTGCTGCGTGACCGTCGCCGTTATCGTGCGGCCGCCGTTGGTGAGAAAGACCGGCAGTGACGCCTTGTTGGCGCCGCGCGCGTGATCGGCCATCAGCGCCGTATGCAGCACCGAGTTCCCCACCAGCGCCACGGCCCCGGTCGCGCTCAGCAGCGCCTGTTCACTCGTGGTGCCGTTCGCCGAGATGGTGAGCTTGGCGCTGTCGCCGACCATGTTCACCACGATGTTCTGCGTGGGCAGGCCGGTGGTCGGTGCGCCCGGCGCGAAGACGGACAGCGTGAGGCGACCGGGGGTGCTGTTCACATGCTGCTGCTCCCAGCGAATCACCGGTGCGCCGCGCATGGTGAGCATTCCCACGATCGACGACGGCCCCGGCGTGACCATTTCGGTGCCGAGGGTATCGATGCTGCGCAGATACACGAAGTGGTAGGCGGGGGCCAATTGCGCGCGGGCGGTGGTCGCGAGGACCGTGCCCAGCACGAGCGCGACCACAGCGAGCAGCAGCGCGATCACGCCGGCGCGGCGCGAACGATTGAAGATGACGTGCAGCATGGAGGCGTTCGGTGCGGGTTAAGAGGACTCGTGGTCGACATCGTCGACCGGGATATTGCGGTCGGCGGGCGCGTGCTTCGACACGCGCCCGGCATCGCGGAGCGCGTGCCGCAGCAGGAACTCGATCTGCCCATTCAGACTGCGCAGGTCATCGTTGGCCCAACGCTGGACGGCGTCGAGCACATCACGGTCCACGCGAATGAGGAATGACTTGCGTTCAGCCATGATGCGCCGTTCCCGTGGTCAGGAGTACAGCGTCCCGGTGTTGACCACCGGTTGCGCCGCCCGGTCGGAACAGAGCACGACGAGCAGATTGCTGACCATCGCGGCTTTTCGTTCGTCGTCGAGCGTGACGATCTGGCGGGCCGACAGCGCGTCGAGCGCCATCTCCACCATGCCGACGGCGCCTTCCACGATTGTTTGACGGGCGGCGACAATGGCGCTTGCCTGCTGCCGCTGCAGCATCGCGGCCGCGATTTCCGGGGCGTACGCCAGGTGACTGATGCGCGCTTCGAGCACTTCGACGCCCGCCTTGCCGAGCCGGTCATGCAACGCTTCGAGCAGCCCCTTAGAGACTTCCATGGGGTGCGTGCTGAGCGCGATCGCGTCATCGCCATGGTGGTCATACGGATAGGACGACGCCAGCGCGCGCACCGCCGACTCGCTCTGCACGGCGACGTACTGCACGTAGTCGTTCACCTCGAAGCTGGCTTCGGCGGTGTCGATCACTTTCCAGACGACGATGGCGCCGATCTCGACGGGGTTCGAGCGCGCGTCGTTCACCTTGAGCTTATTGGTCTCGAAGTTCCGGATGCGGAGCGAGATGGCCTTCTTGGTCATGAACGGATTGGTGAACCAGAGGCCGGGGTTCTTGGCGGTGCCTTTGTACTTCCCGAAGAGCGTGAGGACTTTGCCTTCGTTGGGGGCAACGGTGAAGAATCCGGGCGTGGCGAGGACGCCGGCGGTGAGGAGGAGGATGCCGCCAATGGCATGCAGGCCGTCTTCGTAGCGGGCGCCGAGGTAGAACATGAACGTCCCGCCAAGGAGGGTGGCGAACACCAGCACGGCCATGAGCAGGCCAGGGGAAGGGCGGGCTTCGATTTCGCGAAACATGATGGGAGCCTCGTGGAGGGGTGGTATTGAAGTGATATCGTTTCAGTATCGCCGTACGCAAGGATGCGTTTCGCGGTTTCACGGGGGGGCTGGGAACTCTGGGCTGTGGGTTTTCGGGGCTTGGGGCGATCGGGCTGACCGCTCTCGGCCATGGGTCGTGGGCCATGGGCCGTGGGGTACGGAGAGAGTTCCGACTGAAGTTGTGGGAAACCCATGGCCCATGGCCGATGGCCCATGGCCCATGGCTGAGAGCCCATGGCTGAGAGCCGAGAGCACTCAGCCCAGAGCGTGAGAGCCGACAGCCGACGGCATACCCCCGCGACGCGTTGTCCGAAAAACCAGTCTTGCCAGCAGCGGAATGCGGAGCAATAGTCGCAGGCTGTGGCCCCGTCCCCTGTATCTGGAGAGCATGTCGTGAAACGATTTAGCCCACGGTTGGCCTTCGCCGCCGCCGTCCTCATTCCCTATGCGTCGGTTGCTGCTCAGCCCGCCCGTCCCGTCGCCCGCGCTGCCGCACGGCCTGCGGCAATAGCACCACTGGCTGCCCCGTTCGACACCGGTGCACTATCGGCCATTAAGTGGCGCGAGATCGGTCCCTACCGCGGTGGCCGATCGGCGGCCGTGGCCGGCAGTGTGGCCCGCCCCAACGAATACTGGATGGGCACCACCGGCTCGGGCGTCTTCAAGACGGTCGACGGCGGCAATACGTGGGTGCCGATGAGCGACAAATATTTTGGCGGCACGATCGGCGGCATCGGCGTGGCCCCCAGCAACCCCGATGTCGTGTACGTGGGCGGCGGCGAATTCACGATCCGTGGCAACGTGTCGCACGGTGATGGTGTCTGGAAAACAACCGATGGCGGCACGACGTGGACAAACATCGGCCTGAACGACACGCGGCAGATCTCGCGGGTGCTGGTGCACCCCACCAATCCTGAAGTTGCCTACGTGGCGGCGCAGGGGCATGCGTGGGGGCCGAACGCCGAGCGTGGCGTGTTCCGCACGAAGGACGGCGGCAAGAGCTGGACGAAGGTGCTGTTCCGCGACGATTCCACCGGTGCGGCCGACCTGGCGATGGATCCGAGCAACCCGAACGTGCTGTACGCCGGCTTCTGGCAGATGCATCGCAAGCCGTGGATGCTGGTGTCGGGCGGCAAGGGCTCGGGACTGTTCAAGAGCACCGACGGCGGCGATTCGTGGACCGAGATCACGAAGCACAAGGGGCTGCCGGCCGGCATGTGGGGCAACATCGGGCTCACGGTGAGCGCGGCCAATCCGCAGCGGATCTTCGCCCTCATCGAAGCCGATGAAGGCGGCGTGTATCGCAGCGACGACGGCGGCGGCACGTGGGCGCGCGTGAACGACGAACGCAAGCTGCGTCAGCGCGCGTGGTACTACTCGAAGATCTACGCCGATCCGAAGAACCCCGACGTCGTGTACGCCAGCAACGTGCAGTTTCAGGTCTCGCGTGATGGCGGCAAGACGTGGAGCAACATCAATACGCCGCACGGCGACTCGCACAATCTCTGGATCGCGGGTGACAACAGCAACCGGATGATCGAAGCGAACGACGGCGGCGCGAATGTGAGCACCGACGGCGCGAAGACGTGGACGGCGCAGGACTTCAATACCGCGCAGTTCTATCACGTGACCACCACCAACCACTTCCCGTACAAGATCTGCGGCGCGCAGCAGGACAACAGCACGCTCTGCGGTCCGTCACGGGCGGCCGGTGGCATCACGATCGACATGTGGCAGGACGCGGGCGGCGGCGAGTCGGGCTTCATTGCGGCACTGCCGAACAATCCGGACATCGTGTTCGCCGGCAGCTACGGCGGATACCTCACGCGCAAGGACATGCGCACTGGCCTCACGCGCGACATCAATCCGTGGCCGCTCAATCCGATGGGTCACTCGGCCATCGATTCGAAGTATCGCATGCAGTGGACCTTCCCGATCGCCGTTAGCCCGCACGACGCGAAGACGATCTACGTGGGTTCGAACGTGCTCTTCAAGACCACCAACGAAGGCGACAGCTACACCGCCATCAGCCCCGACCTGTCGCGCAACGATCCGCGCACGCTCGGGCCGTCGGGCGGCCCGATCACGAAGGACCAGACGGGCGTGGAAACGTACGGCACCGTGTTCGCAATGTCGGAGTCGCCGGTGATGAAGGGCGTGATCTGGGCCGGTACCGACGACGGCACGGTGCACGTCACGCGCAACGGCGGCACGTCGTGGACGAACGTGACGCCGGCGCTGCTCAAGGAGCGGGAGTGGGCGCGCGTGTCGATCATCGATGCGTCGCACTTCAACGCCGGCACGGCATACGTCGCGGCGAACCGCTTCCAGATGGACGATCAGGAGCCGTATCTCTTCAAGACCACCGACTTCGGCAAGACGTGGTCGCGGATCGACAACAGCGGCAAGGCTAACGGCATTCCGGCCACCGAGTTCACGCGCGTGATCCGGGAAGACGACGTCCGTCCGGGTCTCCTGTTCGCCGGCACCGAGCGCGGCATCTACGCGTCGCTCGATGACGGCGCCACGTGGTTCTCGCTGCGCCGCAACATGCCGATCGTGCCGGTGCACGATCTGGCGATCAAGGAAGGCGACCTGATCGCGGCCACGCATGGCCGCTCGTTCTACGTGATCGACGACATCAATGTGCTGCGTCAACTCAGCGCGGCAACGATCGCCGAGCGCGCCCACTTGTTCACGCCGCGCGCGGCGTACCGCATCAACTGGAGCGGTGGCTTCGGTGGTGGCGGCAGCACGTCACCGGTCGGTGCGAATCCGCCGTCGGGCGCGATCGTGTACTACTGGCTCAAGTCGCCGGCCACCAAGGTCACGATCGAGTTCAAGGATTCGACGGGCCGCACGGTGCGTACGTTCTCCAGCGATACGGCGGGCAGCGGCGCCGCCGGTGCTCCGGCCGGCGGCCGGCGCGGCGTTGCCGCCGATGCAGCGCCGACGAACACGGTGGGCATGAACACCTTCTCGTGGAATCTGCGCGAGAGCGATGCGACCACGTTCGCCGGCATGATCATGTGGGCCGGCGTCACGAACGGTCCGCTGGTGTTGCCGGGCACCTACTCGGTCCGCCTGCTGGTGGATGGCGCGCCGGTGGCTGCGTCGAAGCTGCTGGTGAAGAAGGATCCGCGCAGCGACGCGACGCCGGCCGATCTGGTGGCGCAGTACAAGATGATGATGCAGATCCGCGATCGCACCACTGATGCGAACGACGCCGTCCGCACCGTCCGCTACGTGCGGAGCCAGGCCGTGTCGCACTCCACGCAGGTGGGGGCGGACTCGGCCAAGTACGCGCAGCTGGTGAAGACACTCGATGCGAAGATCAGTGAGATGGAAGCGCAGGTCTATCAGGTGAAGAACCAGAGCGGTCAAGACCCGCTCAACTACCCGATCAAGGTGAACAACCAGATCGCGGCCTTGGCCGGTGTGGTGGGCAGCACCGAAGCGCGTCCCACGAAGCAGTCGGTCGTGGTGTTCGATACGCTGTCGAAGGAGCTCGAGGTGTATCTCGTGGAGCTCCGCAAGGCGTACAAGGATCTGCTGCCGCCGATCGACGAGATCCTCAAGAAGCACGGCCTGCCGGCGATCGAAGTGAAGGCCGGTGACGTGCAGACCCCGCGCCGCATCGGCGCGGAGGAAGAGATCACGGGGGGGTAAGCGGTCCTGCCGGTCGCTCGTGCAGCACAGACGCGGCGGGTCGTTGCAGGAACTCCACGTTCCTCGCGGCGGCCCGCCGTCGGTGTACCAACCGCGCGATACTCGCAATCCCGAACACGGGCCCCAGCGACAGCACCGCAAACGCCCACTGCCACCCAACGCGCGCCGCGAGCGGTGGCACAAGCTGAATCACCACCGCTGTGAGCAGAAAGCCGAGCGAGGTTTGCAGCGTGAGGGCGGTGCCTACCGCATATGGTGGCACGCTCTCGGTGACCAGCACCGAGAACTGCGCGCTGTCGGCGATCACGAAAAATCCCCACACCAGCGCGATCGGCACGAGCAGCCAGAGCGAGCGGCCGAAGGCGAAGCCGATGAGCACGGCGCACGCACCGCTGATGGCCATCGCCCGCGTGACGAGCCACGCGCGCCCGCGGCGATCGGCCACGAGTCCGCCCCAGATGCAACCGGCGCCACCGATGGCGAGGGCGGCGAAGGCGATGGCGGAGGCCATCGATGCACCGCGCACGCCGGCGGCAGGGTCATACACCGCGATGCTGGCAGCGATGAACACGGGCAGCCAGGTCCACGCGGCATACAGCTCGAACATGTGCCCCAGATACCCGCCGGTGGACAACCGCCACGCCGGCGAGCGCACGACGTCGCGCACGAGGCTCCACGAAAAGGGACGCGCGGGAAACGGGTACGGCCCTTCGCGATAGCCGAACCACACCAGCAGCGCGGCACCACAGGCGCCGGTGGACGCGCTCACCACCACCGGCGTGATACCGGCACCGGGGATCGCGTGCACGAGATACGGCATGGCTTTGCCCACGGTGAGCGCGCCCACGATGGTGCCCACCGCGAGCCCGCGTCGTGCGCGGAACCAGGTGGCGATCATCTTCATCGCCGGTGGATACACGCCGGCTAATGCGAATCCCGTGATGAAACGCCACACGAGCGCGCCCGACAAGGCCTCGGCCTGCAGCAGCATCGCGTTCGCCGCCGCGCCGACCAGTGCACAGGCCGCGAAGAGCAAACGTGCCGGTACGATATCGGCTACGTTCAGCGTCGCCGAGATCGCGGTGCCAGCCACGAAACCCAGTTGGACGATGGTGGTGAGCCAAGCGGCTTCGCTGCTGCTCAGCGTCCACTGCGCGGCGTATTGGGCGGAGACGGCGCTGGCGGCGAACCACAACGTCATTCCCAGCAACTCGGCGACGGTGAGCAGCCCAAGCATGCGCCAACGATCCGGATGCGAATCGCGGGCCGCGAGCGGGTCAGTGATTGCGGACAAGCAGCTGGCGCACTTCGTCGAGCAGTCGGCGCGACGTGAAGGGCTTCTCCAGATAGCGGGTCGTGAGCGGATCGTCATCACTGCTCATGCCACCCTCCAGGTACCCGGAGATGAAAAGCACGGGCACATTGGCGTGTTCCGCACGCAAGCGTGCGGCAAGCTCGCGACCGGTCGAACCGGGCATGATCATGTCGGTGAGCACGAGGTTGATTCCGCCGGTCGGTCCGCCGTGTTGACGCCAGAGGAAGTGCCCCTCGACCGCATTTCGTGCCTCGATGAGGTGATAGCCGACGCGGGCGAGCACGCGATGCATCATGGCCCGCACGCCGTCGTCGTCCTCAATCAGCAGAATCGTGCCGTGCCCTGCCATCGCGATGGCAGCACCGTCGCCGGCTAGCTCGAGCGACGGTGCCACATTCGTGAGTGGAAGCGCCATCCAGATCGTCGTACCATGGCTCGGCGTACTTTCGATGGCCACCAAACCACCCAACTGCTGGACGATTCCGTAAACGGTCGCCAATCCGAGGCCAGTGCCGCGTCCGGGCTCCTTCGTGGTGAAGAACGGCTCGAAGGCACGGGCCCGAATGGCGGCATCCATGCCAGCGCCGGAATCGCACATGGAAAACAGCACGGCATGGTCGGGCGGGGGACCGGGCCACTCCCGAAAGACGTCGGGCAGGTTGCCTCCTTTCCGCATTTCCGTCGTGAGCAGCAGGCGGCCGCCGCTCGGCATCGCGTCGCGCGCGTTCACGGCGAGGTTGACCAGCACTTGCTCGAGCTGCCCAGCGTCAGCGAGTACACGCATCGGCATGGGCTCGAGCGTGACGCCGAGTGCGATGTCCTCGCCGATCACACGACGCAGCAATCGCTCGACGTCGGCGATGATGCGGTTCAGGTCGAGCACGGCGGCTTGCGGCACCTGCCTACGGGCGAAGGCGAGCAGTTGACGCGTGAGGCACGCCGCCCGGTCGGCCGCCGCCAGAATGTCTTCGGCATCGCGCCGCAACTCGCCCTCCGTCGGCAGTTCGCTCAGCAGGAAGTCGGCGCCACTGCGAATGACCGTGAGCAGGTTGTTGAAGTCGTGCGCGGCGCCGCTGGCAAGTCGACCCATCGCCTCCATCTTCTGGCCCTCACGCAACTGCCCGATCTTACTCGCATGCCCCTCGCCCAGTGCCAGCGGGAGGAATCGGTCGAGGGGCGTGCCGATCGCCGTCGCGGCGTCAACGCGGAAGATCCGCTCGGCGGCGGCTTCGGCGATCGCCTGCGCGAGCCCCGCCCCCTGCGCGATCAGCTGCCGTTGTCCAGCCGTCCAGTGGCGCGGGATTGAACAGGCCAGCATGACATGACCGACGACGGCGCCTCCCGTGGAGCGCACGCGAGCGATCGCCAGCGCGGCGACGTCTGGCATGGCTGCGAGCGATGGGTGGTCGTGCGCTCGTGCGGCGAGATCCTCGACAAAGATGATATCGGCATCCCCGAGAAGCGTCTCGGCGTCTCGGGCACGTAGCATCGGCTCGTCAAGGCACGCACCGTGGTGGTCGATTTCGACGACGACGGGCTCCGTTTCGCTCGGGAGCGCGAGCGCGATCTG
The DNA here is from genome assembly GCA_947457715.1 of Gemmatimonadota bacterium. The sequence continues at coordinate 2,765 of CANGXK010000034.1, read as the reverse complement.
CACGCGTTCCGCGACGCCGGCCGCGCCCAGCAACGCCGCCAGCTGTCCCATCGAGGACAGCAGCGTCGGGCCGGCGAGGGGCAGATCAGCGAAGTCGGGCATGTGTCCTGTCGGGGTTCACGGCATACCGCACTACGGGAAAGTTACGCTTGCCCGTCGTGCGGACCAGCACGGTCCACCGAAATGCCCGGCTCGCCGAGATGTTCGGCCAGCGCGCGCAGTGTGCGCTCCGCGCTGCCGCCATGGCCGCGGAGCGCCGCGAAAAAGCGGATCACCGGGTTGCCGATGCGCCCTGATTCCGTGAGCGTCACGCGCGCGCCCGTCGCTTCGGCCTCGATACGCCATTCCCACTGCATCCGCGAGGCGGTGTCGTCGTCGCGCATCTGGAGTACGATGCGCTCGCGGTCGGACGACGGATCGCGCGTGGCCGACATCGGCGACGGTGTCCACGTCGCGTATGCGGCCAGATCCGCGAGCAGCGCGCGCACGTCGTGCGCATCGACCTGCAGGCGGATGCTCCGTGCGACGCGATACGCGGCCGGTGTCACGAGTCCGCCGACCACGAGCGCGATCAGGCTCGCGGCGATCGCGGCCATGATGACGAGAATCCAATACATGGCGGCCGACGCTCAGCTGACGCGCAGCACCGGGGACGTGCGCTCGTCGAGCGACCCATCCGCGAGCAGCACCGTCTGGTCGGTGTCTCCCGACACGAACCGCGCGCGCAGGCTCGTGCCCCGTTTTGCCAACGGGACCTCGTCCTGCGCCGGGGGCAATCGGTCGGGCACGGCTTACGCGCCGATCGGGTCTGTGCCGGGCGGCATGGTCACGGCCATGCCCATCGCGTGGTATCCCTTGTCCACGTACACCGTGGAGCCGGTGATGCCGCTGGCCAGCGAGCTGGCCAGAAACGCAGCGGTGGTGCCGACTTCGGTCGCGGTGAGCTCTTCGGCGAGCGGCGCGTTGGCGGCGCAGTACTTCACCATCTTGTCGATGATGCCGATCGCACTCGCCGCGCGCGAGGCGTACGGTCCGGCGCTGATCGTGTTCACGCGCAAGCCGTACTTGCGACCCGCTTCGAATGACAGCACCCGCGTGTCGCTTTCGAGCGCGGCCTTGGCCGACGACATGCCACCACCGTAGCCGGGAATGGCGCGCTCGCTGGCCATGTAGGTGAGCGAGCACACCGATCCGCCTGGCCGCATGAGTGGGGCGAGGCGCTGCACCATCGACACGAGCGAGTAGGCACTCGCGCTGGAGGCGGCGAGATAGCCGGCGCGGCTCACTTCGAGGAGCGGCTTCTTCACCTCTGGCCCATTGGCGAGCGAATGGAAGACGATGTCGAGTGACTGGTCGCCGAAGTCCCGGGCCATGCGCTGTGCGAGGCCGCCAATCGAGAAGTCGCCGATGTCCTTATAGCGCTTCGATTCGCGGACGTCTTCCGGCGCATCCTCGAGCGAGTCATAGACGGCGTCGAGGGGATAGATGCGCTCGAAGGAGAGCAGCGATCCGTCGCTCAGGCGACGGGATTCATCCATCTTCCCGCGTTCGAGCAGGTTGAGAAAGATGTTGAGTGCGGGTGGCCAAGTGGCGACACAGACGGAAGCGCCGGCCTCCGCGAACGCCTTCGCGACGGCAAACCCGAAGCCGCCGTCGTCAGCGACGCCAGCCACGAGGGCGCGCTTGCCGGAAAGATCGATGGGTAGCATGAGGGCAAGATAGCAGCGAAGCGCGACTACCGCGCCGCCCGGGAGAGTCGATCACGGAGCCCGGTCCACCGGTCGTCGGCCGGGGGGCGCTCGATCACGATGAGCGATGTGCCGGCGGCGTCGGCGGCGTGCAGTGCGGCGTAGAGTTCGCGTGCATAGGCCGCCGGGTCGTCCGGCATGCGTACGACCGTGGCCTGCCGCCCGGAGAGGGTGGCTGTTCGGAGGAGCGCCGTCACCGTGCCGGTCCTTTCGCGCCGGTCCGCGAGGGCGGCGTCGATCTCCTCCTCTTGTCCGGCGTCAAAGAGCCAGACATCGGCCCGCGGCGCGTAGTGACGATCGGCCATGCCGGGGGAGCGCTGCGCCGGCGCGCTTCCCTCGGCCGCGTCGTGCGAGACCGTCGCGGTGGCCGTCCGCACGGCGACCCCGGAGCCACGCAGGGCGAATTCGAGATCGGCGGCGGAAATCATGCCCGGCCGGAGGATCACTGCATCGGGCCCGGTGAGATCGACCACGGTGCTTTCGATGCCGACGGAGCTTGGGCCGCCGTCGAGAATCAGTCCGACCCGGTCGCCGAGCGAGGCTTGTACGTGCTGGGCGGTGGTCGGGCTGATCTGGGTGAAGCGATTGGCGCTGGGGGCGGCGATGGGCACGCCAGCGGCCCGGAGCAGGGCCAGCGCCACGGGATGGGCGGGGACCCGTATTCCCACTGCGTCGAGCCCGGCCGTGGCCACATCGGGAACGTGCGGGGCTTTCGGAAGCACCAGCGTGAGCGGACCCGGCCAGAAGGTCGCCGCGAGTCGGTCGGCGGCGGGCGGCCAGTGACGGGTCAGCGCGCGAGCGGAGCGCACGTCGGGCACATGCGCGATCACGGGATTCCAGGCCGGTCGCCCTTTGGCGGCGTATATCGCGGCGACGGCGTCGGCGTCGAGGGCATTGGCGCCCAGTCCGTACACGGTTTCCGTGGGGAACGCGACGAGCCCACCGCGGCGCAGGAGGGCGGCCGCGTGCCCGACGATCACGGGGTCAGGGTTGCTGAAGTCGAGCGAGGAAATCGGG
>CANGXK010000033.1 GCA_947457715.1 Gemmatimonadota bacterium | reverse complement strand
TAGTGCACAGCCGGGTAGATACGCATCGGCCGCTCATACGGATTCTCATCCGTGATACGCTGGTACATGTCGAACAGATTGCCGTAGCGTTCGGCAATCGTGTCCTTGCCGAGGCGCTTGATGGCATCCGCGAAATCCAGATACACGCCCAGCCCGCCCGGGCCGACACCGCGACCATCATCACAGGCTTCCTTGGCGGCACGCGACGAAATATCTCGCGGCGCCAGGTTGCCGAAGCTCGGATACTTCCGCTCCAGGAAGTAATCGCGCTCCGCTTCCGGGATGGCGGCCGGTGCGCGATTGTCCCCCCGCTTGATCGGCACCCACACGCGTCCGTCGTTGCGAAGCGATTCCGACATGAGCGTGAGCTTCGACTGATGGTCGCCGCTCACAGGAATGCAGGTGGGGTGGATCTGCGTGTAGCACGGGTTGGCGAACGCCGCGCCCTTCTTGTACGCACGCCACGTGGCCGTCGTGTTCGACAGCATGGCGTTCGTGCTGAGGTAGAACACGTTGCCATACCCGCCCGTGGCGAGCACCACGGCATCGGCCGCGTGCGACGTGATCTTGCCGGTGAGCAGATTGCGCGTCACGATCCCGCGCGCATGCCCGTCGATGACGACCACGTCGAGCATCTCTTCGAACGTGTGCATTTGCACGCCCTTGAGGGCAATCTGGCGCTCAAGCGCCGAATACGCACCGAGCAGCAGCTGCTGACCGGTTTGTCCACGCGCGTAGAACGTGCGCGAGACCTGCGCGCCGCCGAACGACCGGTTGGCCAGTAGGCCACCGTACTCGCGGGCGAACGGCACGCCCTGCGCGACGCACTGATCGATGATGTTCACCGAGAGCTGCGCCAAGCGGTACACATTCGCTTCACGAGCGCGGAAGTCGCCGCCCTTGATGGTGTCGTAAAACAGCCGGCGGATGGAATCGCCGTCGTTCTGGTAGTTCTTGGCGGCGTTGATGCCGCCCTGCGCGGCAATCGAGTGCGCTCGGCGCGGCGTGTCGTGGTACACGAAACACGACACGTTGTACCCGAGCTCCGACATGCTGGCCGCCGCCGAGGCACCGGCGAGACCGGCACCGACCACGATCACGTTGTGCCGGCGCTTATTGGCCGGATTCACCAGCTTCATCGCGAAGCGATGCTGATCCCACTTCTGCTCGAGGGGACCGCTCGGAGTCTTTGCGTTCAGGTCGAGCATATCAGTGGGTCTCCGCAACGGGCGTCGTCAGCGCAGTGGCCGCCGACGATTCGGCAAGCGGTGGTGCCGGCGCAAACTTGCCGAGCACCGCGGCGATCGGGATGATCATGAAACCGGCGGCGACAATGATCGCAATGGCCAGCGCCACGCGACGCTTGAGTGGCTGCGCCGACGGTCGGGCCACGCCGAGTGTGCGCACGACGGCCCAGCTGCCGTGGTACAGGTGCAGACCGAGGGCCGCCATCGCCAGCACATAGAACGCCGCCATCAGCGGATTCGACAGCAGGATGCGCACGTTGTTGTACGGATCGAGATGCGTGAAATCCGGATGCACCGCGCCGATGGTGAGCTGCACCAGGTGCGCCACGATGAACACCAGAATCAGCACGCCGCCCCAGCGGATCGTGCGCGCGGCGAACGTGGTGACCTGCGGACGACGCTCGGCATACCCTTCCGGGCGCGCGGCGCGCGAGACCATCGTGAGCTGATACGCGGCAACCGCGTGCAGGACGACGGCGGCGATCAGACCGACGCGAACTGCCCAGAGGAGCGGCATGCTCGTGCGCAGCAGGAGCGCATACTGCGCCATGGCATCCTGCCCCTTGAACATGAGCAGATTGCCGGACATGTGGCCGATGACGAACAGGATCCCGATGATCCCGGTCACCGCCATCACGATCTTCTTACCGATCGTGCTTTGCCAGAAACGCGAGAGAACGTACATAGGCGGGGTGAGAAGAAGAAACCGGCGCGCTCACCGTGGTGAACGCGTCAGTCCCGTCAGAATCAGAGGGAGATCACGGACATCGGCTCGCGCACAGCCTGTGCGGAGCGTTCGAGCGCAGCGCGCTCGTCGTCGGTGAGGTCGATTTCGAGGATCTTCTCGAGACCGTTGCGACCGAGCTTGCAGGGCACGCCGAGGAACAGGCCCGAGAGGCCGTACTCGCCTTCGAGCCAGGCGGCACACGGCAGGATGCGCTTGCGATCATGCACGATGGCTTCGACCATTTCCACCGCACCGGCCGACGGCGCGTAGTACGCCGAGCCCGTCTTGAGATACTTCACGATCTCGGCGCCGCCGTCGCGCGCGCGCTGCACGATCGCGTCGAGCTGCTCACGCGGCATGAGCTGCGTGACCGGGATACCACTGATCGTGGTGTACGAGATGAGCGGCACCATCGTGTCGCCATGTCCACCGAGCACCATCGCCTGGATGTCGCGCACCGAGACATCGAGCGCTTCGGCGATGAACGACCGGTAGCGCGCCGTATCGAGTACGCCGGCCATGCCGATCACGCGCTCGCGCGGAAAGCCCGTCACCTGCTTCGCGACGTAGCACATCACGTCGAGCGGGTTTGAGACCACGATTACGATCGCATTCGGCGACGTGGCCTTGATCTGCTCCGACACCGACTTCACGATGCCGGCGTTCGTGTTCAGCAGGTCGTCACGCGACATGCCCGGCTTGCGGGCGATACCGGCGGTAATGACGACGATGTCCGAGCCGGCCGTTTCTGCATAACCGTTCGTGCCGATGACGCGCGTGTCGAAGCCTTCGACGGGCGCCGACTCCCATTGGTCGAGTCCCTTGCCCTGCGGGATGCCGTCGACGACGTCGACCATCACCACCGTGCGTCCGAGCGACTTCTCGGCGATGCGCTGCGCCGTCGTGGCGCCGACGTTGCCCGCGCCAACGACCGTGATCTTATTGACCATGTTGTGCCGGTTCTCCGAACGGGTGTCCGAGCGAAGTGGAATGATGCGGAGGGGCGACGCGCAACCCAAACACGTTTAGGCGGTTAGGCGCACGTCGTCGCTGCGAAGAGGGCAGCCTTCGCAACTTAGGGCGGTGCAGCGACGCGAGCAACACGCCGAGCCCGTCGAAGCGCCTCAACTCACCGAGTGGTCAGCCGCCGACCTGACTGAGCGCCCGCAAACCGCCCACCCGCATCTGCAGCAAGTCGTGCGCCTTCGGCTTGTCGGCAAGCGCCTGCAGAAAAAGCGGCGCGAGGGGATCCCCGCGACGAAGCGCGTCGCGCAGCAGGACTTCATGATCACCGAACAGGCAGGTCCGCAAGCGGCCATCGGCGGTGAGTCGTACCCGGTTACACCGCTCGCAGTACGTGTGGGTCATCGGGGTGATGACCCCGACCGTGCCGGCCGCCTTGGGATAACGGTAATAGACCGCGGGACCGTTGCCGCGCGCAGGGCCGCTGTCGGGCTCTAGCGCGGCCACAGCGCGCACCCGAGCGAGCACCTCATCGGTCGGCACGACATGATCGAAGGTGAGCTCACGGAGTTCACCCACGGGCATGAGCTCGATGAACCGAACGTGCCACGGGTTCTCGCGCGTCAGCGCGGCGAAATCGGCGATTTCGTCGTCGTTGATCCCGCGCATCACGACCACATTGATCTTGATCGGCCCGAGTCCGGCCGCCTGAGCCGCCCTCGCCGAGGTGACCAGGTCAAAGTCGAGATCGCGCCGGGCGATTGTCACGACGCGGTCGGGCCGGAGCGAATCCGCGCTGATGTTGACGCGATCGAGTCCGGCATCGGCGAGTTCGGCGGACATGGTCGGCAACTTCACGCCGTTCGTCGAGAGCGCGATGTCCTCGATCCCCGGAACGTCGCGGAGCATCCGCACCAGCGTCGCCAGCTTCGGCCGGATCGTCGGCTCGCCTCCGGTAATGCGAAGACGCCGGAGCCCGAGCGGGGCAAGCTGCCGAACGACCTCGGCGATCTCCTCGTACCGCAGGATCTCGTTCTTCGGAAGCCAGGGCAGTCCTTCCAGCGGCATGCAGTACTGGCAACGGAAGTTGCAGCGATCGGTGACGGAGATGCGCAGGTACTCGATCTTCCGACCGAACTGATCGTGCGACTCGCCAAGTACCGGGGGGGACGCAACGGGCGTGCTCATGACCGCCCCTTGGTCGGATCAAGCCACTCGCGATCGCCGCTGAGATAGTGTTCGCGCTTCCAGATCGGTACGCGCTGCTTGAGCGATTCGATGACGTCGCGCGCCGCGTCCATCGCCTGCGCGCGGTGCGCGTGCGCTGCCACAATGGCAACGCTCGCCTCGCCGATCGCGAGCGTACCAACACGGTGTTCCACCACGAGTCGCAACCCGGGAATACGCCCGCAGGTCTCCTCTGCGATCGCCCTCAGCTCCGCCTCGGCCATTGGGGCGTACGCCTCGTACTCCATACCACTGACCGGTTTCCCATCGTTCAGGTCGCGCACGGTGCCCAAAAACAACGACACGGCGCCAACACCGGGCGCCTGCGCACGGGACATCAGCGCGCTGACATCGATCGGAGCTGACACGATTGCCACATGCAACACGCCACTCTCTGGCGCCGTCATCCACCGGCAACCGGAGGAATCAGCGCGATCTCATCACCGACCTGTACGGCGACGTCCTCGCTGACCCAGGTCCGATTCACGGCGATGAGCGGCGCGACCGGTAGGCGGTCACCACCGGGCATCGTCCGGATCACGCGCAGAAGGTCGGCCACCAAGCAGGGCGCCCCGAGGGGCACCTCGAGGCGGCGAGCACCGAAAGCGTCGGCGTACGACGCGAAGAGAAGGACGGAAATGCTCATGTCGTGTACAAGATAGCCCAAGGCACCGAATTCGGTTCTACGATTTTCAGGAATACGAACGCCCCGCTCGCGTGAGGCGCGGCGGGGCGTTGCATGACACGTCAGCCGAGCGAGGACGGCAAACTACGCCTCGTTCATCTCATCGCCCTCTTCATCCTCGAGCATGCTTTCGTCGACGCCAGCCACCATGGCACGAAGTTCCTTACTTGGCTTGAACACCGGGACGGGACGAGCCGACACCTCGACCGGCGAGCCCGTGCGCGGATTTCGCGCCATGCGGGTCTTGCGTTGCCGGATCTTAAAGGTGCCAAAACCACGGACTTCGATGTTCTTCTGCTCCTGAAGGGCTTCCTTGATCGCGTCGAGGAAGGCGTCGACAACCCGCGCACAATCCTTCTTAGAGATGGTCGGTCCGGCCGTCCGCGCGATTCGCGTCGTGACGTTCTCAACCAGATCGGCTTTCGTCATGGACTCTACCAAGGGGTCGACGTGCCGTCCCAAATGCAGGGCCGGCACGTATCGAAGATCAAGCGAAGGAAGCGAACGTATGACCTTAGTGCTTGTCAGTCAAGCGTTTGGGTCACTTCACCGACGACGATTTCTTAGAGCCTCGAGAAACCGATCGAACAGGGGAACCGCGTCGTGTGGCCCCGGAGCGGCCTCGGGGTGGTACTGCACGGCGAAGATCGGCAGCGTCCGATGGCGCAGTCCCTCAACCGTACCATCATTGAGGTTGATATGGGTCACCACCAGATCCGGCGCCCCTTCCACCCCATCCACGGTGCCGACCACAGCAAAACCGTGGTTCTGGGACGTAATCAACACCTTTCCGGTTTCGAGATCCTTGACCGGCTGATTCCCGCCCCGATGCCCAAAGGGCATCTTCTCCGTCCGCGCACCGAAGGACAGACCCAGTAACTGGTGGCCGAGGCAGATCCCGAACATCGGGGTCTGACTGGCCGCAATCTCACGGATCGCCGCCGGCGCGTACGTGACCGCATCCGGGTCACCGGGGCCATTCGACAAAAAGACGCCGTCCGGGTGCATCGCCAGCACGCGATGCGCCGGCGTGTCCGACGGCACCACGGTTACTCGGCAATCGTGCGCGGCGAGGAGGCGCAAAATGTTGCGCTTGATCCCGTAGTCGTATGCGACGACATGGTAGGTGGCGTCGGGCTTGCCCCAGGAGTACACCTCACGGGTGGACACGACCGACGCCAGATCGAGCCCTTCCATGCTTGGACAGCCTTCGAGAACGGCCAGCGCTTCACGCGATGGCGTCTCGCCGAGCCCGATGACGCCGCGCATCACACCGACGGCCCGCAGGTGCTTGGTGAGGCGACGCGTGTCGACTTCGGTAAGCACCGGTACCTGATGCTCTTCGAGCCACTCGCGCAGGCCGCCGGTGGCGCGCCAGTTCGAGTGTGTCAGCGACAGCTCGCGGACGATGACGCCCGCGACCTGCGGCTTCGAGGACTCGGGGTCCTCGGTATTCACGCCGTAGTTCCCGATCTGCGTTGCCGTCAATACAACCGTCTGGCCGCGGTAGGAGGGGTCGGTGAAGACCTCCTGATACCCGGTCATGTTGGTCGTGAAGACTACTTCCGCCACGGTCGGCGTGACCGGTCCGATGAGTCGGCCGAGAAAAAGGGTTCCGTCCTCGAGGAGGAGGAACCCCTTGGGAGGGAGCGTGTGCACGCGTCGGTTAGGGCTGCTTGGCAGGTGCCGTCGGTGCAGCCGGCACCGGCGTGAGCGGTGCGGCCGGCACTGCCCCACCTGCGGGCGCCGCGCTCGGCGCCGTCGCGGGCGTGGCCAGCTGGTCGAGCACCGACTTCGGCGACGCGGCACGCGACGACATCATCTGCAGGACGAACGCGAGGCCGAGGAAGATGCCACCGCACCACCAGCTCGCCTTTGTCAGCAGGTTGCCCGCCTGACGTGTGCCGATCACGGAGTCGGATGACGAGCTAGCCCCGCCGAAGCTTGCCGCTAACCCACCGCCCTTACCGGACTGGAGGAGCACGGCGATCGCCAGGACGATCGCGTCGAGGATGAGCAGAGTCAGCAGGAACGTGTACATGTCACGAAGCCGGAATCGAGTGCGTTCAGAGTGCGCGAAAGCCGCGTCAGCCTTCAAACATGGCTGAGGGAATCTGCCGAGGCAAGTCCTTCCCCACCCAACAGTTGCGACAGAACTCAACAGTTATGACAGATCGCGAGGGGGTGGCGGGCGGGACTCAGCTGCGGACGATGCTTGCCCAGCTGTCGGCGTCGAGCGAAGCGCCGCCAACGAGAAGTCCATCAACATCCGGCGCAGCCAGCAACGTCGCCGCATTGCCGCGATTTACGGAGCCCCCGTAGAGAATCGGAACGCCCGCCGCGGCCTTTTCGCCGAGGCGGCTTCTCAACGCGCCGCGCAGAACACTGTGGATCGCGCTGGCGTCCTCAGGTGTGGCGGTCCGACCCGTGCCGATAGCCCAGACCGGCTCATAGGCCAGCATGATGCCGGCCGCCTGAGCGTCATCGAGTCCCGCCAGACCGGCCGACAGCTGGCGCTCCACGACAGAGGTCGTCGCGCCCGCCTCGCGTTCGTCCAGCGTTTCGCCGACACACAGCATCGGCACCAGCCTTGCCTGGCAGATGAGGGCCATTTTCGCAGTCGTCATCGTATCGGTTTCGCCGAAGACGTGGCGACGTTCGGAGTGGCCGACCAGCACGACGCGCGCGCCGACATCACGCGCCATCAGGACGGAGTTTTCTCCCGTGAATGCCCCCTGCGCCTCCGAGTGCACGTTCTGCACACCGACCCAGATATCAGGTCGCTCGCGCAACCCTTCGATGACCGTCGTGATCGTGATCGCCGACGGGAAGAAGACCAACGTGCGATCGTTCATCTTCGGCGCCTGCGCGAGAAAACGCTGCAGGAACGCCTTCGCGTCGGTGGGGCCGTGGTTGAGCTTCCAGTTCGCGGCGATGACGGGCTTGTGATGCATGAGAGGCAGATGACCTGAGAATTGGTGGACGAGCGACGGGTGCCGATCAGCGGCGATCGAGAGCGGTGACGCCGGGCAGATCTTTCCCTTCGAGAAACTCGAGAGACGCCCCGCCGCCGGTCGACACGTGCGACATCTGCTCTTCGAGACCGGCTTCCCCCACGGCGGCCGCCGAATCGCCGCCGCCGATAATCGTGGTCGCGCCGTGCGCAGTTGCCGTCGCCATCGCAAGGGCCACGGCGCGCGTGCCGACATCGAAGGGCGGCTTCTCGAACACGCCCATGGGGCCGTTCCAGAGCACCGTCCGCGCCGACTCGATCAGGGCGCGGTATTGCGCGACACTGGCGGGGCCGATGTCGAACATCGCCTCGCCGGCGGGAATCGACTCGCGACCGACGACGCGCGCCACACTCCCGGCGTCCATCGACGGCGCGATCACGGCGTCGACCGGAAGCACGAGCTTGTCTCCTGCTCTCGACAGCAGGTCCTTCGCCATCGCGAGTCGATCGGGCTCGACCAGTGAATTGCCGGTTTCGAAGCCCATCGCGCGAAAGAACGTGCACGCCATCGCGCCGCCGATTAGCAGGTGATCAACCTTGGGCAGGAGGGCCTCCACCACGTCGATCTTGCCCGAAATCTTGGAACCACCGAGAATGGCGACGAACGGACGTTCGGGGGCGCCGAGGGCGCCGCCCAGGTACGCCAGTTCCTTCTCCATGAGCAATCCGGCGACCGCCGGTCGGCAGTACTTCGCCACGCCAGCGGTACTAGCGTGCGCCCGATGCGCCGCGCCGAACGCGTCGTTGACGTACACATCGCCCAGCTCCGCGAGCTGCCGCGAGAGGGCGTCGTCATTCTGCTCTTCGCCGGCGAGGAAGCGCGTATTCTCGAGCAGCAGCACCGCCCCGTTGGGCAGCGCATGCGTGGCCGCCACGGCAGCGGCGCCGATCGTCTCGCCCAGAAAGTGCACCGGGCGCGGGAGCAACTGCTGCAGTCGCTCGGCGACGGGCGCCAACGAGTACCTGGCTTCGGGCGCGCCCTTAGGCCGTCCGAAGTGCGCGAGCAACACGACCTTCGCGCCCTGATCGAGCAGCGTCGTAAGAGTGGGCAGCGCGGCGGTGATGCGCGTGTCATCGCTCACCGCGCCGGTGTCATCGAGCGGCACGTTGAAATCGACGCGGACGAGAGCGCGCTTGCCGGCAAGGTCGGCAGCGGAGAGATCGCGAATGGTTCGAGTCGTCATGGCGGGAAATACGACGGGAGTGATGTCGCGTGAGAACGGTCCGGCGACACACGAGCCCCGGCACGCAGGTACCGGGGCTCGTGAACGAACACGCGAACAGGCAGAACGAACGACCGAAAACGACTGCCCGAAAGTTTAGAGACGAGCGCCGACGAAACGCAGCAGGTCGACGCAGCGCGACGAGTAGCCCCACTCATTGTCGTACCAGCCCGAGATCTTCACGAGCGTGCCGTCGATGACGATCGTGCTGAGCGCATCGAGCGTGCACGAATGCGGATCGCCGACGTAATCGATGGAAACGAGCGGCACTTCGCTGTAGCCGAGTACGCCGACGAGCGACGTCTCGGACGCCGCCTTGAACGCCGCGTTGACTTCTTCTTTCGTGACCTTGCGCTCGACCACGCACGTGAGATCGGTGAGCGACACATCGGGGGTCGGCACACGCACCGCGATACCGTCGATCTTGCCCTTCACTTCGGGAATCACGAGCGACGTGGCCTTGGCGGCGCCCGTCGTGGTCGGGATCATCGACACCGCCGCTGCGCGCGCGCGACGCAGGTCCTTGTGCGGCAGGTCGAGGATCGACTGATCGTTCGTGTAGCTGTGGATCGTGACCATCGAGCCGTGCACGAAACCGAAGTTGTCGCGGATGATCTTGACCATCGGCACGAGGCAGTTGGTCGTGCACGACGCGTTCGAGATGATGTGATGCGACGCCGGATCGTACTTGTCGCTGTTCACGCCCATGACGATCGTGATGTCTTCGTTCGTGGCCGGAGCCGAGATGATGACCTTCTTCGCGCCGGCGTCCATGTGCTTCTTCGCATCGGCGGCGACGGTGAAGCGGCCGGTCGATTCGAGCACGATATCGACGCCCATTGCACCCCAGCCCAGCTTGGCCGGGTCGCGCTCGGCGAGAATGCGGATGCGATCGCCGTCGATCGTGATGCTTTCGGCATCATGACTGACTTCACCGTCATACCGTCCGTGCACCGAGTCGTACGTGAACAGGTGCGCCAGCGTGGCGGTATCGGTGAGGTCGTTGATGGCAACGAAGTCGAGGTCAGCGACGCCCTGTTGCTTGGCGGCGCGAAGCACCTGGCGGCCGATGCGGCCGAAGCCGTTGATGCCTACGCGAATAGCCATTCGTGTCAGTTCCGGATGAAGTCGTAGTCAGGAACGGCACGGTCGCCCGGTTCAGGCGCCCGTCCGAACGTCACACAAGAGATGATGCGCGCGCCGCCGTCGGCGAGAGCCTGGGCGGACGCATTGATCGTCGCCGCGGTGGTGATCACATCGTCGACCAGCACGATGTGCGCCCCCCGAAGACGCGCCCGGGCGTTTGATCGCGTCACGAACGCACCGGATACGTTGCTCGCCCTCTCCGACGGTGTCAACCGCACCTGCGATCTGGTGTTGCGATTGCGCTCGAGGACATCGGGCCATACCGGTATGCGCCACTCCGCGGCAAGGCCACGGGCGAGCCGCTCAGCCTGGTTGTACCCACGCTCGCGTCGACGGGTGCGCGAGAGCGGAACCGGGACGAGGGCCGTACGCTCGCGGACGACGTCGAGCGGCCAGTCGAGGCGCGCCATCCGTCTGGCCATCGGGTATGCGACGGCCTGCCAGCCATCGTACTTAAGCGCGTGCACCAGTGCGGCACCCGTCCCCTCATCCATACGACAAGCAGAGCGCACCGCACGAATCGTCGGCGCGAGGCGGTTGCACCATCGGCACGGCGGGATGACGCCCGACGGCGTGACCTCGACCGGCAAGGGGATCGACGGCGACAGGCGTGGCTGGCCGCATCGGCCGCATTGCGGCCAGCCCAAGGGGATGACCCGGGTGAGGCACGCTTGGCAGACGATGCCGTCGACATCTGGTCGGTGCAGCGCCCGGCAGATGGCACAAGCCGACGGCAGGAGCAGGTCGACCAGACCGCGCGCCGCCGCCCGCGCAAACCGTGAAAGCGCCCCCAGCGCGTGGACAGGGGAGGGCGCTGGGGGCGGCGTCGCATTGCTCGGCGGCGTCGCATTGCTCGGCGGCGTCACGCGCCGTACCTCATCGGCGCGGCGCTGAGCGCCTGCCACATGGCGGCGCGAGGAGCCGGTCTATCAAACCACGCCTCGAACGAAGCCGCCCCCTGCTCCACCAACATGCGCAAGCCATCTTCCGCCCGCCGTCCGGCATGCCGACAGGCAGCGATCCATGGAGTAAGCCCGGGACGATACACCAGATCGAAGACCGCGCACCGGGCGGGGATCGAGGCGACCGCCACGGGAAATGCGTCGTCACGCAAGCCCACCGGAGTGGCGTTGATCACGAGCGCCGCCGTTTCGACAGCGTCGTCGATCGCGTCCATCGAGGCAATGCGCGCGGGAATGGACAGCCGCGCCGACAAGGCCCGTGCACGCGCCGTGCTGCGCGCGACGATGGTGATGCGCCGGTATCCCAGATCGTGCAGCGCGACCAGCGTGGCAGCGGCCGATCCGCCGGCACCGAGAAGGACGACCGGTATGTCGCACGCGTCGTCGCTGCTGCTCGGACGCAACGCCTGAATCGTGGCCGCCGCGCCCTCCACGTCGGTATTGTGCCCCACGATCGCGCCGCGCTCCGTCCAGAAGGTGTTCACGGCGCCGACACGGCGCGCGACCGTCGTGCAGCGCGCGATCAGGCCTGCGGCGGCCTCCTTGTGCGGAATCGTGAGGTTCCCGCCGGCACCCTCGGCCGCGAGCCGCGCCAGCGCATCCGCCAATTGATCGGGCGGGACGTCCTCTCGATCATACGCCGTGGAGAACCCGGCGAAACGCAGCGCGGCCCCCTGAAAAACCGGCGAGACCGAATGCGACACGGGATGCCCAAGAATGACGAGGCGCGACGGTCGCTCGCCGGCGCGGATGAGCCGTTCTATCGGCCGCTCCATAATCGACGCCGGCTCAGCGGGTGTTGCGTGACCGTTCCGCAACGATCCGATCCAGCGCCGCGGCGATCACCTGCTCGAGCTCCATGAACGTGGCACGATAGACGTCGAGATCACCGCCGAATGGATCACCGACGGGACGAGGTGCTCCACCGGCGAATTCCGTGAGCAACCACGACCGCGCCGTCCCGCCGAGCGCCTCGGAACGGTCCAGATGGTGCGGTCCCATCGTGAGGATGATCTGCGCTTGGCTCACGAGCTCCTGCGCCAGGGGCCGCGACCGATGATCGCCAAGATCGATCCCATGCTCCAGTGCCACGAGCAGAGCGCCGTCCGACGCCGGAGCGTCGGCCCAGGCACTCGTCCCGGCGCTTCCGACCGTCAGGTCGGGAATCGCGCGATCGGCGATCATGCGCCGCGCGATCGCCTCAGCGAGCGGGCTGCGACAGGTGTTTCCGGTACAGACGAAGAGCAAATGCATGCGGTGCGCCCCTCGGCGTATGGCTTAGG